>JAKAJW010000462.1 GCA_021813645.1 Pseudomonadota bacterium
CTGAAGCTGGCGCCGATCCTCGAGGGTCGAGAAAGCGCCGAGGCCAAGGACGGCTCCACCCGGATGCTGGCGGCCGATCTGCAGGGCTGAGGGCGGGGCCGCGGCGGTTTCTAAGGAGACCGACGCAAGTCTTTGGGATCAGGGCAAAATCGGTATGCCGAAAAAACACCGATTTTGCACCGATTTCGCACCGACATTGGCACCGACATGGGCACCGCGGGCGGTTGCCGGCGGTGCCGGGGCCCGGATCAGGGCAGCGCGGCGGTGACGATCACCTCGACCAGGTATTCGGGCGCGACCAGCTTCGATTCGCCGGTGGCGCGGGCCGGGGTATGGCCCTGCGGCACCCAGGCATCCCAGACGGCGTTCATCTCGGCCACCGCGGCCACATCGGCAAGCCAGACCTGCGCAGCGAGGATGCGCGTCTTGTCGGTGCCGGCCAGCGCCAGCAGGCGATCGACCTCGGCCAGCGCGCTGCGGGTCTGTTCGCCAACGCTGGCGCCCGGAGTGCCGACCTGGCCGGCGAGGTAGACCACGCCGTTGTGGATGACGGCCTGGCTCATGCGCGGGCCGGATTCGAGGCGGGTGATGGCGGGCATCAGCGGCGTCCTGTCCTGTTCGGTGTTGGGGATGGAGCGGGTGAAGGGAATCGAACCCTCGTCGTAAGCTTGGGAAGCTTCTGCTCTACCATTGAGCTACACCCGCAGCGGCTTGACAGCTAGTCGAGCGCGCCGGCCGCGTCAAGCGGTGAAGAAGGTTCGGGCCTGGGCCAAGGCCTCGGTATCGGCGAGGATCTCGCCCGGGGCGTTGGCATAGCCGAGCAATGTGCCGGCGTAAGGCATCTTCATGTAGCGCGCAGAAAACCGCAGGCAGTCGACGGTGGGGGCGATCTCTTCCGCGGTCGAGCCGGAGTGAACGATGACGCCCCACAACCGCTTCTGCGCCATCGCCGGCTTGAAGGCACCGTCGGGCAGCCGCATCCAATGCGACCAGTGGTCGAGGTAGAGCTTGGCCGGGGCGGGCAGGCCGTACCAGTAGATCGGCGCCACGATGACGATGTCGGTGGCGGCGAGCGTGTCAGCCATCAGCGCGGCGGCGGTGCCCTCCGGCGGGCCGTAGTGATCGCCGTGGCGCCGATCATGGAACGGCGGCAAGGCTGGATCCGACAGGTTGCGCCAGCTCTGCTGCGTGCCGGCCGGCAGCGCCTCGGCGGCGGCGCGCGCGAGGGTTTCGCTATTGCCGTTCGGCCGGGCGCTGGCGATCAGGAACAGGAAATGGCGGGGATCGGCGGCTGGCTCGGTCACTCTGTCCTCCGGCTGATGGCGGCCGGATCATAGCGGCCCGGTGGTCAAAGGCCAGGGCCAAGACCCCGGCCGCCCGGCTGGGGCGGTCCGGGGTGGACCGGGGGGGGGGCGCCCGCCAGCCCAGAGGCCGGGGCGGGCGCAGGACGGCGGGCTACATTTTCGGCAGCAGCACCGTGTCGATCACCTGGATCACGCCGTTCGACTGCATGACGTCGGGGATGGTGACCTCGGCCATGTCGCCGTTCGGGTCCTGCAGCCAGAGATGGCCGTCTTTCTCCATCGCGTTGATCTTGCAGCCGCCGACCGTGTTGAGCGCGACCGCGCCGCCGTATTGCATGGCCGCCTTCTCGATATCGGCGACGGTGAGCTTGGCGGCGACCACGTGGCAGGTGAGAATCTGCACCAGCTTGGCGTGATTTTCCGGCTTCAGCAGGCTTTCGACTGTGCCGGCGGGCAGCTTGGCGAAGGCGGCATTGGTGGGGGCGAAGACGGTGAAGGGCCCCTTGCCCTCCAGGGTCGGCACCAGGCCGGCGGCCTTCACCGCAGCGACCAGGGTGGTGTGGTCCTTCGAGTTTAGCGCGTTCTGGATGATGTTCTTGCTGGCATACATCGGCGCGCCGCCGACCATCGGATTGCCGAGGGCGGGGGCGGCGATGGCCAGGGCGCAGGCGGTGGCCAGGGCACGGATGGCAGTCTGCATGGGGCGTCTCCTCTCTGACTGGGAACGGGCGTTTCCCGTTCCATGTGAGAGCTACGGCGCAGCCAAGCGATTGGTTCTCTTTGCGTGGCGATTTCTGTGCGCGGGGTCCCGGCGATCAGCCGCGGCGCCGGCGTCGGCCGCCCTCGCCGCTGCCGCCGGCATTGAACGAAACCGCGGGGAGCTGCACGATCTTTGCAAGTTCGGGGAAGGGCGCCGTGGCATGCGGGATCGCGTTCGCGGCGACGAAATGCTCCTGGAAGCGCGGTTCGATCGCGGTTTCCACCTTGTGGATGGCGCGCACCGTGGCCTCGATCTCGTCGCGGGCGGCGCGGTTGCAGAGCGCGATCCGGGCACCGGTGCCGGCGGCATTGCCCGCGGAGATCACCTTGTCGAGCGGCACGTCGGGGATCATGCCAAGCACCATGGCGTGCTTGGGCGAGATATGCGCGCCGAAGGCGCCGGCGAGCACGACGCGATCGACCCGGTCGATGCCGAGCTCGTCCATCAGCAGCCGGGCGCCGGCGTAGAGCGCGGATTTGGCGAGCTGGATGGCGCGGATGTCGGTCTGGGTCACCAGGAGGCGCGGACCGCCCGCGGCGCTGCCGTCGTGCAGCAGATAGCTGTGGGTGCGGCCCTCGGCGATCATCCGCGGGCTGCCGACCTGTTCGGCCGAGCCGATCAGGCCGGAGGGATCGACGATGCCGGCCATGCGCATCTCGGCCACCGCCTCGATGATGCCGGAGCCGCAGATCCCGGTGATGCCGGTCTGGGCTGTGGCCGCGGCGAAGTCCGGATCGTCGGACCACAGATCGCAGCCGATCACCTTGAAGCGCGGCTCCTTGGTGGCGGGGTCGATCACCACCCGCTCGATCGCGCCGGGGGCGGCGCGCTGGCCGGAGGAAATCTGCGCGCCCTCGAAGGCCGGGCCGGTCGGCGAGGAGCAGGCCAGCACCCGTTCGTGGTTGCCGCACAGGATTTCGGCATTGGTGCCGACATCAACGATGAGCACCATGTCTTTGGATTTGTTTGGTTCTTCCGAGAGGGCGACGGCGGCGCAATCGGCGCCGACATGGCCGGCGATCAGCGGCAGGACATAGACCCGGGCGTTGGGGTTGAGCGCGCTCAGCCCGAGGTCGCGGGCGTCGAGGTCGAGCGCGGCAGAGGTGGCCAGCGCGAAGGGCGCCTGGCCGAGTTCGACCGGATCGATGCCGAGCAGCAGGTGATGCATCACCGGATTGCAGACGAAGCTGACCTCGACGATCCGGCTGGCGTCGATTTCTCCTTCCGCAGCAATTGTTTGCGAGAGGCTGTTGAGAGCTTCGCGGACCGCCGCTGTCATCTCGCGATCGCCGCCGGGGTTCATCATCGCATAGCTGACGCGGCTCATCAGATCCTCGCCGAAGCGGATCTGCGGGTTCATCACGCCGGCTGAGGCCAGCACTGCGCCATCGGTGAGGCTGCAGAGATGGGCGGCGATGGTGGTCGAGCCGAGGTCGATGGCAAGGCCGTAGAGCCCACCTTCGTCATAGCCCGGCCAGAGGTCGATCAGCCGCGGCCGGGCGTCGTGGTTGCCTTGGTGCAGTGCGACGGTGACCTTCCAGCCGCCCTGGCGCAGCACCGGCTGAAGTTTGCGCAAAACCTGAAGATCGGCCTCTATTGATTGGATTTGCCACTGTTCTTTCAGCGCCGCCGTGAGACGTTCCAGATCGCCCGAGGGCTCGTGCATATCGGGTTCTGCGACTTCGACATAGTAGAGCCGGGTCGCCGGATCCATCGAGATGGCGCGGGCGGTGGCGGCTTTGCGCACGACCTGCTTGTGAACCTGGCTTTCGGGCGGCACGTCGATGACGACATCGCCCATGATCCTCGCCTGGCAGCCGAGCCGGCGGCCGGCGCCCAGGCCCCGCTTCGACTTGTAGCGCTCTTCCACCGCGTTCCAGGGCGACAGCGCGTCGGCAGCCACGGTCAGCCCGTGCTTGGGAAACTCGCCGAAGCCAGGGGTGATCTGGCATTTCGAGCAGATCCCGCGGCCGCCGCAAACCGAATCGAGATCGACGCCGAGCTGGCGGGCGGCGGTCAGCACCGGGGTGCCGGCGGCGAAGCGGCCGCGCTTGCCGGAGGGGGTGAAGATCACCAGGGGATCGGTCTCGGGCATCGTCGGGCTCCGCTTGGCATCGGCCGAGTTTTAGTGCCGTTTGTGGCCGCCGCAATGCCCGGGCGCGGCATTCGGCGGCCCGGCGGCGTCATGGCGGAACCGGCTCAGGGGTCTGCTGTCGGTTCGGGCTGGGTCAGCTCGCGCAGCACGAAGACGCGGATCGCCGAAGCGAGGCCGATGTCGCCGCGGGCGGCGTCGATCTCGGCGGCGAGCGCGTTGAGGCCCTG
>JAKAJW010000438.1 GCA_021813645.1 Pseudomonadota bacterium
ATCTGCCTGGAGGCCTTCACCCAGCCCGGCGACGGCGTGGTGCTGTTCACTCCAGTCTATCACGCTTTCCACCGGGTCATCAAAGCGGCCGGACGCGTGGTGGTGGAATGCCCGCTGGTGAACCGCGGCGGCCGCTACGAGATGGACTTCGACGCCTATGACGCGCTGATGACCGGCAAGGAGACCATGGTCATCCTGTGCTCACCGCACAATCCGGGCGGCCGGGTCTGGAGCGCGGCGGAGCTGCAGGGCCTGGCCGCCTTCGCCAAGCGGCACAATCTGACCCTGGTCTCCGACGAGATCCACCACGACCTGGTGTTCCCCGGCGCGCGCCATACGGTGATGGCGAAGGCGGCGCCGGAGATCCTCGACCGGCTGGTGATCATGTCGGCGACGACCAAGACCTTCAACATCGCCGGCTCGCATGTCGGCAATGTCATCATCCCCGACGAGGCGTTGCGCGCCCGCTTTGCGGCGCGGATGATGGCGCTCGGCATCTCGCCCAATTCCTTCGGCCTGATCATGGCGACGGCGGCCTATTCGGCGCCCGGCGCGGCCTGGGTGGACGAGTTGATGGCCTATCTCGACGGCAACCGGAAGCTGTTCGACGCCGGGCTGAATGCGATCCCCGGCGTGGCCGCGATGCCGCTGGAGGCGACCTATCTCGGCTGGGTGGATTTCAGCGGCACCGGGATGGCGGCGGAGGAATTCACCGCCCGGGTCGAGAAGCAGGCCCAGATCGCGGTGAACCACGGCGCGACCTTCGGCACCGGCGGCGAGACCTTCTTGCGTTTCAACCTCGCCACCCCGCGCAAGGTCTTGGCCGAGGCGGTGGAGCGGGTGCAGGCGGCCTTCGCGGATCTGCAATAGGCGCGAGGCTGGCGCGCGCAGGCGCGCGCCCTGCGGTCAAGCGCGCGGCAGGTAGCCGACCGGCGCGCCCTCGTCCCGTTCGAAATCGACCGGAGCACGGTCTTCGGCCGGGCGTGACCATTTGAAGTCGCAGACCATCTCGCCGTCTTCCTCGACCGAGGCGACGATCAGACATTGCAGGATGTGCCGGGATCCGTCGTAGATGTCGACCAGCCCGCGCAATGGCGGGGCCGAGGCCGCATCGAGCGCGAAGCCGGTCTCCCAGAGCCGCAGGATCGGGAACAGATCCTCGCCCACCTTCACCCGCAGCCGGGCGCGGCGCTTCTGATCGCGCTTGCGCGCCGACTCGATCCCCGCGCGCAACTCCTTGGACAGAAATTCCATGACAGACCTCGCCTCCTCCCGGCTAAGTCTGTGTCAAGACAGGTTAAAATCAAGCCAGGCCGGGACGGCGCCGGAAAAGCGATGGGGCCGTTGCGCAAATGTGACGCAGCGTGACAGAACCGTGACAACCGACCCTTCGGCGGCGGCCCGCGTGGCGGATCGCCGGCCGGATTGGGGCCGCCGCAAGGCGGCCGTGGCTCAGTTGATCAGACCGGCGTGGCGCATCGCCGCTTCGATTCTGCTGCGGGTGCCTTCGGTGACGCCGACCAGCGGCAGGCGCACCTCGTCGGCGCAGAGGCCGAGCCGCGACAGGCCGTATTTGGCGCCGGCAAGGCCCGGCTCCAGGAAGATCGCCACATGCAGCGGCATCAGCCGGTCCTGGTATTCCAGCGCCTTGGCATAGTCGCCGGCCAGGGTCGCGGCCTGGAATTCGGCGCAGAGCCGGGGCGCGACATTGGCGGTGACCGAGATGCAGCCGACCCCGCCATGGGCATTGAAGCCCAGGGCCGAGGCATCCTCGCCCGAGAGCTGGATGAAGTCCTTGCCGCAGCTCGCGCGCTGCTTCGACACCCGGGTGATGTCTCCGGTGGCGTCCTTCACGCCCACGATACGCGGAAGCTTCGCCAGCTCGCCCATCGTCTCGGGGGTCATGTCGATCACCGAGCGCGGCGGGATGTTGTAGATGACGATCGGCAGGTTCGTGGCGTCATGGATCGCCTTGTAATGGGCGATCAGGCCGGCCTGGGTCGGCTTGTTGTAATAGGGCGTCACCACCAGGGCAGCATCGGCGCCAGCGGCTTCGGCATGCTGGGTCAGGCGGATCGCCTCGGTGGTGTTGTTCGAGCCGGTGCCGGCGATCACCGGCACCCGGCCGGCGGCGGCCTTCACCACGGCGGCCACCACCTGGTCATGCTCTTCGTGCGACAGCGTCGGGCTTTCGCCGGTGGTGCCGACCGGCACCAGCCCGGTGGTGCCTTCGGCGATCTGCCAGTCGACAAGTTTCTTGAGCGCGTCGAAGTCCACCGCGCCGTTTTTGAACGGCGTGACCAGGGCAGTCAGAGACCCTCGGATGGCTTCGATCATGGCACGCTCTCCTTGCGTTGTGCCGGCCCGAGTCGGGGCGGCGTCAGGTCCGGCGGACCCTAGCCGGGGCCGGCGCGCTTGCCAAGTTTGTGTGTTTCCTCCGCGGCCCGGCTCGGCTAAGCTTGGCACGTTTTCCGAAGGCCGCTGCCAAGGCTGACCGGACCCGTTCGCGTATCGCGTTCCACCGTTCATCGCCGTTTCAGCCAGAGCATGTCACCCTTCCTGCGCCGCATTCTTCCCGCCCTGTTCGCCACCCTGTTCGCCGTCCAGTTCCCGGCCGCACCGGTCCACGCCCAAGGCGACCCGGAGGTGGCCGCGATGGGCGCGGCGCTGCGGCTGGCGGACCGCCAGAGCTGGGACGCCGCCGAGGCGCAGGCGCGCCAGGCCGGACGGCTTGGCCCGACGGTGCTCGAATGGGTGCGGCTGCGGGCCGGCAACGGCAGCTTTGCCGATTACGCCCGCTTCCTGCGCGCGCATGCCGATTGGCCGGGGCTGGGCTATCTGCGCGGCAAGGGCGAGGCGACGATCGCCGCCGATACGCCGGCGGCGGAAATCCTGGCCTATTTCGCCAAGGATCTGCCGACGACGGCAACCGGCTCCTTGGCCTATCAGGGCGCGCTGCGGGCCATGGGCCGGACGAAGGAGGCCGAAGCCGAGGCGCGGCGGGCCTGGCTGGAGTTGTCTTACAGCGCCAGCCAGCAGCAGGCGCAACTGGCGGACTATGGCCGCGCGCTGGCGGGGATGAGCGCAGAGCGGCTCGACCGGCTGCTGTGGCGCGGGCGCACCGGCGAGGCGCAGCAGATGCTGCCGCTGGTCGGGGCCGGCGAGGCGGCGCTGGGGCGGGCACGGATCGCGCTGCAGACCGGGGCGAAGGGGGTCGACGGGCTGATCGCCGCGGTGCCGCGGTCGCTGGCGGGCGACGCCGGGCTGGCGCATGACCGGTTCGACTACCGCTACGATCACGGCAACAGCAGCGGCGCCGAGGATCTGCTGCTGGAACGGTCGCGGTCGGCCAAGCTGCTGGGCGATCCGGCGGCCTGGGCGGATCGCCGGGCCCGGCTCGCCCGGGGCGAGATGGCCGGCGGCAATGCGCGACGGGCCTATGCCCTGGCCGCCGGAGCGCATCTGAACCCGGGCCCGCCGGTCTATGCCGAGTTGCAGTTCCTGGCCGGCTATATCGCCCTGCAGAAACTGCACGACCCGAAAACCGCCTTGCGGCATTTCGAGGCGTTCCAGAAGGCCGTGGTGACGCCGATCAGCCGCTCGAAGGCCGATTATTGGCGCGGGCGGGCCTATGATGCCTTGCACGACATCAAATCGGCCCGGGCAGCCTATGAGGCGGGGGCGAAGAACCAGACCGCCTTCTATGGCTTGCTGTCGGCCGAGAAGCTCGGCGCAGCGCTCGACCCGGCGCTGTTGACCCAAGCGACCTTCCCGGACTGGCGTCGCGCGGCGTTCCTCGATTCCGACGTGCTGCGGGCCGGGCTGCTGCTGGAACGCGCCGGCGCCCGCTCGCTGTCGCGCTGGTTCTTCGTCAGCCTGGCGCGGCGGCTCGACGACGTGCAGCTGGGCGAGTTGGCCGACATGGCGCTGGCGCAGGACCTGCCGCATGTCGCGGTGCTGGTGGCCAAGCAGGCGGCCGGGCGGGGGATCATCCTGCCGAAGGCCTATTTCCCGCTGACCGGGCTGGCCCGGGACCGGCTGCCGGTGCCGACCGACCTGGCGCTGGCCATCGCGCGACGGGAAAGCGAATTCGACGAGACCGTGGTCAGCCCGGCCGGCGCGCTGGGGCTGATGCAGGTGATGCCGGGCACCGCGCAGCTGATGTCGCGGGTGGCCGGGGTGGCCTACGACCGGGCGCGGCTGACCACCGATGCGGCCTATAACGCCGAGCTCGGCAGCACCTATCTGGCGCAGCTGATCGAGCGGTTCGGGCCGGCGCTGACCCTGGTGGCCGCGGGCTACAACGCCGGGCCGAACCGGGCGGCGGCCTGGATCGAGCAGTTGGGCGACCCGCTGGCGCCCGGGGTGGACCCG
>JAKAJW010000429.1 GCA_021813645.1 Pseudomonadota bacterium
GTACGGGATCGAGCTCGATCCGGCGCGGGTCGTGGTCACCTCCGGCTCTTCGGCGGCCTTCCTGCTGGCCTTCACCGCCCTGTTCGATGCCGGCGACCGGGTCGGGCTGGGCGAGCCGGGCTATCCATCCTACCGGCAGATCCTGAAGGCGCTGTCGCTCACCCCGGTCGGGCTGGCGGCGGCGGAGGCGAACCGGCTGCAGCCGGTGCCGGCGGATTTCGACGGCGTGGACCTGCAGGGACTGATCGTGGCTTCGCCGGGCAATCCCTCCGGCACGATGCTGAGCCGGCCGGCGCTGGCGGCGCTGATCGAAGCCTGCCAGGCGCGCGGCATCGCCTTCATTTCCGACGAGATCTACCACGGCATCCACTATGGGGAGCGCGCGGTCTCGGCGCTGGAGTTGACCGACGAGACCTATGTCATCAACTCCTTCTCGAAGTATTTCTCGATGACCGGCTGGCGCATCGGCTGGATGGTGGTGCCGCCCGACCACGTCCGGCTGATCGAGCGGCTGGCGCAGAACATGTTCATCTGTCCGCCGCATGCGAGCCAGGTGGCGGCGCTGGCGGCGCTCGACTGCACCGAGGAATTGCAGGCCAATGTGGCGGTCTATGCCGAGAACCGGCGGCTGATGCTCGACGGGCTGCCGCAGGCCGGCTTCACCCGGATTGCGCCGCCGGATGGCGCCTTCTACATCTATGCCGATGTTTCCGACCTGACCCGGGACAGCCGGGCTTTCGCCGCGGAGATTTTGGCCGAGGCCGGGGTGGCGGTCACGCCGGGCCTCGACTTCGATCCCCATCGCGGCGGGCGGACCCTGCGGTTTTCCTATGCCCGGGCGACGGCGGATATCGTCGAGGGGTTGGCGCGGCTACGGGCCTTCGCCAACCGGCGCTGAGCGCCGGCCGGACGGGGCGGGCGGGGGCCGAACAGGGGCCGGTTCAACTTTTCGCCGGGGCGCGGCGGCGGATTTGTCGGGCCGGCCGGATTGGCCTATGCTGGCGCGAAAGGCAGGGACGATGGGCAGGATCGGGCAGATTTTGACAGCCGTGGCCGTGCTTTGCGCGGTGCTGGCCGGCGCGGCCTGGGCCGCGGGCGGGCTGACCGCACTGGCCGAGTATGAGCCGCGCGGCTCGTTCGTGGCGGATCAGGGCGCGGGCGGCGCAGGGGCTGAGAAGGCGGGGCTGCAACTGGCCTTGGCGCTGTCGCGGCCGGTGCCCTATCGGATCTCCACCCTGGACAATCCGCCGCGCGTGGTGCTCGATTTCCGCGAGGTGGATTTTCGCGCCTTCGACCCCAAGACGTTCGTGAAGACGCGCCATGTGACGGCGGTGCGGGCTGGGCTTCTGGAGCCTGGATGGTCGCGGCTGGTGGTCGAGCTCGACGGGCCCTACGGCGTCGGGCAGGCGGCGATGGCGACGCATAACCTGGCCGGGCGGGCGCTGGTGGAACTGACGCTGGCGCCGGTCAGCGCGGCGGCCTTCGCGGCCTCGGTCGGGGCGCCGGCGCCGCGGCTGTGGTCGCTGCCGAAGCCGGCCGAGCTGCCGCCGCCGAAGCGCCGGCAGGACGGGTCGGCGCCCCTGGTGGTGGTGCTCGACCCCGGCCACGGCGGCATCGATCCCGGCTCGATCAACGGCAAGTTCGAGGAGAAAGCGATCACGCTGAGCTTCGCGACGGCCCTGCGGGATATGCTGGTTCGGCAGGGAATTCATGTGGTTATGACGCGAAGCACGGATGTGTTCGTGCCGCTTGAGGCCCGGCTTTCGATCGCCCGGGCAGCCGGGGCGGATCTGTTCCTGTCGATCCATGCCGATGCCGAGGAGACCCATGAGGCGACCGGGGCAACCGTCTACACGCTGGCCAGCAAGGCGACCGACCAGGCGGCGGCGGAGCTGGCGGCGCGGCACGACCGGGACGATCTGATGGCGGGGGTGGACCTGAGCAATACCGACGACCAGATCGCCACGGTGCTGATGGATCTGGCGCGGACGGAAAATCAGCCGCGCTCGGAGCAATTCGCCGCGGCGCTGGTCGAGGCGATCAAGGCGGCCGGGTTGCGGATGCATCCGCGGCCGCATCAGGAGGCGGCGTTTTCGGTGCTGAAATCGCCCGATGTGCCCTCGGCGCTGCTGGAGCTTGGCTATCTGTCGAGCGCCTCGGACCTGAAGAACCTGCAGAATCCCGACTGGCAGCTGGAGATGGAGACCGCCGTCGACCGCGCGATCAACGTCTGGGCCAAGGAGGACGCGGCCCAGGCGGCGTTGGTGCGCCACTAGGCCGGGTTAACGAAGGCTTGACGCGGCGCGCCAAGGGCCCGGCCCGCCGCCGGCCGGCGGGGGGTAAGCCTCTGGCGGCGCAGAAAAATCGCCATACCGATTTGGCACCGATTTAGCACCGATTTTACACCGACATGCACCGGCCTTGGCACCGTCCCCGGCGCCGGTCGCGGGGCGGCGGCGCGGGGGGCGGCCAGGGGCGAATCCACGGCGGTTGGTGCCGCTCGCGCAAGGGTGAGGGAAATCGGCAAGTTTCCCCGCGCCTTGCGGCCGAGTTGTTTTGACCCTTCCGGAGCGGACGCGTATACGGGGGGCCAATTGAAAGGGGGCCTGTTGGATGCGGGCAATTCTGTCCTTCTTTGGGGCGATCTTCTCCTGGGTCACGATGGCCCTGTTTTTCGGCGCCCTGACGCTGGGTTGCCTGTTCTGGATGTATTCGCGCGACCTGCCGAGCTACGACCTCTTGGCGCAATATACCCCGCCGACGATCAGCCGGATCTATGACGGCGAAGGCCAGATCATCGACGAATTCGCCACCGAGCGGCGCATCTTCACGCCGATCCAGGACATTCCGCCGCTGGTGAAGGAAGCCTTCGTCTCGGCCGAGGACAAGAATTTCTACCTGCACCAGGGCTTCGATCCGCGCGGCATCGCGGCGGCGATTTTCCAGGCGGTGATCAGTGGCGGCCGCGACATCCGCGGCGCCTCGACCATCACCCAGCAGGTGGCGAAGAACTTCCTGCTGAACTCCAACCGCACCGCGGCGCGCAAGATCAAGGAGCTGATCCTGGCCTATCGGATCAGCCAGGCCTACAGCAAGGACCGGGTGCTGGAGCTCTATCTGAACGAGATCTACCTGGGCGCCAATTCCTACGGCGTGACCGCCGCGGCGCAGACCTATTTCAACAAGACGCTGAGCCAGCTCAACCCCGACGAGGCGGCCTATCTGGCCGGCCTGCCGAAGGAGCCGGGCCGGCTGAGCCCGGTTCACGACAAGCAGGCGGCGATCGACCGGCGCAACTACGTGCTGACCCAGATGTACCAGAACGGCTACATCAGCAAGGCGGTCTACGACAAATCGACCAAGGCGCCGCTGTTGTCGGTGCAGGGCGGCGACTATCCGGCCTTCAGCGAGAAGCTGCCGCCGCGCAGCTATTTCACCGACGAGATCCGCCGTCAGCTGAGCGCGACCTTCGGCCAGCAGGAATTCTTCGGCGGCGGCCTGACGATCCGCGCCACCGAGGATCCCGAGATGCAGGCGCTGGCCGCCAAGGCGCTGCGCGACGGGCTGGAACGCTACGACCGGGCGCAGGGCGTCTGGCGCGGCACCGGCAAGCATATCCCGCTCGACCATCTGAAGACCCCGCTGGAATGGGAGAAGGCGCTGGAATCGACCGAAGTGCCGCGCGACGTGCCGGGGTGGTATCCGGCGGTGGTGCTGGCGCTGGCCAATCACGAGGCGCAGATCGGCATCGAGGGCCACAAGCCGGAGGCCTCGGACGTGATCCCGGCCGCGGATGTGACCTGGGCGCGCAAGCGGCTGGCGGACGGCAAGCTCGGCCCGAAGGCGCGGGTGCCGGCCGATCTGCTGTCGGTCGGCGACGTGGTGCTGGTGAAGGAGATCACCGACCCGAAGACCGGCAAGAGCCATTGGTCGCTGCGCCAGGTGCCGCAGATCGAGGGCGCCTTCATGGCGATGGACGTGAACACCGGCCGGGTGATCGCGCTGCAGGGCGGCTTCAGCTATCAGGCCTCGGTCTTCGACCGGGCGACCCAGGCGATGCGGCAGCCCGGCTCGGGCTTCAAGCCCTTCGTCTATGCCGCGGCGCTCGACAGCGGCTTCACCCCGGCGACCATCGTGATCGACGCGCCGATCACGGTCGACACGCCGCAGGGAATGTGGACGCCGAAGAACGCCGAGGACAAATATTACGGCCCGGTGCCGATGCGGGTCGGCCTGGAGCAGTCGCGCAACCTGATGACGATCCGGATCGCGCAGGCGGTCGGCATGGATACGGTGGCGAAATATGCCGAACGCTTTGGGGTTTACGACCCGATGCAGCCCTATCTGGCGAACTCGCTCGGCTCGCAGGAGAC
>JAKAJW010000014.1 GCA_021813645.1 Pseudomonadota bacterium
CGGTAGAGCGACGAGTTGTCGATCACCACGCAACCGGCCGCCGCGGCCTTCGGCGCATAGGTCTTGGTCGGCCCCGAGCCGACCGCGAACAGGGCGATGTCCCAGCCGGTGAAATCGAAGGTGTCGAGGTCCTTCGTCTTCAGGGTCTTGTCGCCGAAGCTGACCTCGGTGCCGAGCGACTTGCGGCTCGCCAGCGCCGCGATCTCGTCCACCGGGAACTCGCGCTCGGCCAGAATGTTCAGCATCTCCCGGCCCACATTGCCGGTGGCCCCCGCGACGACGACCCTGTAACCCATCGGAGACTCCTCTATCCAACCGCCGGGCCGTTTAGCGCAACAAGGCCTTTGGGAAAAGCGGATTCGCCGCCCTCAGCCCCCTGGTCGATGCCAGGCGAAACGCGGATCGGCGGCCAGCAGCCGCTCGACGAAGCCGCGCTCGGCCGCGAAGTCATGCGGCACCTTCTCCGCCGTCCGGCTGCCGGTGAGCGAGCGCGAGGCGAAGAAATCGAACCCATAGAGATCCACCGCCGCCACCTGCGACCGCGCCAGCAGGTCGATCAGCATCAGCCCGGTCGTCGGCTGGGCCGCGAGCGCCGCCCAAAGCTGGCGGATATCCCCTTGCGGATAAAGGTAGAACCGCCGTTGCACCGCGGCCCAGGGCAGCCGCTTGCGCTTGTGGCTCATCCACAGCACCAGCTTCGGGTCGAGCCGGGCAAGCGCCGCCGCGTCGATCCGCACCGCCAGCGCCAGCCAGTCGATCCGCCGGCCATGCGACGCGGCCGAGGGCATCGGCGCCCGGTTCACCCGGATCACCAGGTCATGGCCGTCGATCTCGGCACCCGCCTGGCCCTCGGCCAGCGCCCGCGCATTGCCGACCAGCGCCACCCGTTTTCCGGTGAGATCGGCCAGCATCGCGGCCTCGGCGATCGACCAGCCGGCCAACCGCTCCTCGTCTCGCCAAGCCCGCGCCAGCCGGAACC
Organism: Pseudomonadota bacterium; assembly: GCA_021813645.1. Classification (GTDB taxonomy): domain Bacteria; phylum Pseudomonadota; class Alphaproteobacteria; order Rhodobacterales; family Rhodobacteraceae; genus Solirhodobacter. The sequence goes on from JAKAJW010000014.1 coordinate 980, forward strand.
CGAGCCAGCCGCCGGCCATCTCAGCCCCGCCGGCTGCGCTTGGCGGCGAAGCTCTGCGTCGCCGCGTCGCGGTCGTAGTCCTGCGCCACCCAATCGACGAAGGCGATCGGCCCCTGGGCCAGCCGCGCCTCGTAGAGGTCGAGCACATGGTCGAGAATGCCGGTCTTCGACTGCCGAAAATGCAGGAACCGCGGGCTCAGCTGCTTGCGCGCCACCGCCAGCGGCGCGTTCTGGTAGTGCATCATATAGACCGCGGCCGCCAGGCCGGTGCGGTCGGCGCCCGATTTGCAATGCATCAGGAAGGGCTTCTCGATCTCGCCCATCACCCGGATCAGGTCGAGCAGCGCTTGCTTCTCTGGCGCCGCGCGGGCGCTCAGCGCCACCACCGCCAGATGCATGCCGAGCGCCTCGCAGCTCTCCGCCTCGAACTGGTAATGCGCCGCGCCGAGATTGCCGCGCAGGTTGAGGATGGTCTTGAAACCCTCCGCCGCCAGATCGCTGAGCCGCTCGTGATTGGGATGGTTCGAACGGAACACCCCCGGCGCGATCTCGGCATGGTTGGTCCAGTACCGGCGCAGAATGCCATGGTCCAGCCAGTCGACGTAGATCGCCGACATCCGCCGCTCTTGCGGATCGGTTATGTTGTGGCTGAAGCGATTGTGGAGCGACCGCTCCCAGGCTTCCAGCCGGCGCCACATGCGAACGAGCATCGGCCTCAGGGTCCTCCCACCATCGGTCCGGGTCAGATGGACTAGGGGCGAGGGATTTGCAATGCCGCCAATCACACTGACGTGACGTTTCGCCGGCCGTTCAGGCCAGCAGTCGGCGGTAGACCGCGTTCAGCCGCTCCGCTTCGGCGCCGATCGGGAAGGCCGCCGCCACATGCGCCCGGCAGGCCGGCCGGGCCGCCGCCAGCCGCGCCGGATCGTCGATCCAGGCCGCCAGCGCCGCGGTCAGCGCGGCTGGCTCGCCCGGCGGCACGATTGTGCCCTGCTCAGGCCCGACCAGTTCGGCATGGGCGCCGACATCGCTCGCCACCACCGGCGTGCCGCAGGCCATCGCCTCCATCGGGGTCAGCCCGAAGCCCTCCCAGCGCGCGGGCGCGACATAGAGGTCGAGCGCCTGATGCAGTTCGACGAGCCGCGCCCAAGGCACCTCGCCCAGGAACCGGATCCGCTCCGACAGCCCGGCGGCGGCGATGCGCGCCTGCTGCGCCGCCAGGAACGCCTCGTGCTTGGCAGTGGCCCGGCCGGCGAAGACCAGGCTCAGCCCGGGTCGGACCGGCATCAGCTCCAGCGCCGCATCGACCAAAAGATCGACGCCCTTCTGCGCCCGGATCCGGCCGAAGCAGCCGATCAGCACCCCCGTCTCGGGCAGCCCCAGCGCGCGGCGCAGCGCCACGCGGTCCGCCGCCGGCTGGAACACGTCGATGTCGATGCCGTGCCGGATCACCTCGGCCGGGCGGTCGAGATAGGAGGCCGCCTTGGCCGAAGTGGCGATCAGCCCGTCCTGCTGGGCGATCAACCATTGCGTCAGCCCGGTGTGGCGGCGCTGGCCGGCCGAGGTGAACAAAAGCTTCAGCCGGCGGCGGAACAGCCGGCGCAGGATCAGACCCAGGATCATCTCGTTGTTGCGCCGCGCGTGCCAGACCCGCAAGCGGTCGCGCGGCGCCAGGAAGACGCGCCATAGCGCGATCTGCGGCACCTCCGCCGGCAGACCCGGCCCGGTCGCCACGATGCCGATCCGGCGCGCCTGCACCGGGATCAGCCGCAGCACCGTGGCGGTGACGCCCGAAAGCCGCCGCTTCAGGTTCGGCGCCAAAACCTCGATCTTAGCCCAGTCGTGCATGGCCCGCCCCTAGCCCGCCGCCGCCCCGCTGTCAAAGCCGCTCACGGCGCGCGATCGGCGCTGAACAGGTAAAGCAGCAGCGCCACCGCCACCAGCCCGGCGAAGAACAGGTAGATCGCCGCGAAGGGCGCCGCCCCGCCCGCGCCGGCAAAGGCATGGTGCAGCCGGCCGGTGATCACCTGCAGCATCCCGGTGCCGCCGATCGCGAACAGCGTCAGCAGGCTCACCCCGCGACCGACCAGCCGGGGCGGAAAGAACGCCCGGCCATGCGACATCACCGCCGGGTAGGAGGCGCCGAAGAACCCCAGCGCCGCCAGCCAGAACCCGGCCGCCCACAGCCCCATGCCGGGCCACAGGCCGAGCACCGCCAGGCACAGCAGCGCCAGCACATTGCCGCCGAACACCCCCCACTTGCGCGAGCGCAGCATCCGGTCGAGCGGGCCATAGGCGAAGTTGCCGGCGATCATCGCCAGGCCCATCACCAGGCTGACCAGGCCGATGCCGCCGGCGCCCAGATGGTAGACCTCGCTCATATAGGGGCCGACCCACAGCCCGCGGATATTCGCCGCCGGTGCATAGCCGGCCAGCATCATCGGCGCGATCAGCCACAGTGTCGGCTGCCGCAGCAATTGCCAGACCGATCCGGCCTCCGCCGCCGGGTCGGGCTTCGGATCGCGGATGAACCGGGCCAGCGCCCCCGCCACCAGCAGGGTGATCATCGCGGTGCAGACCACCGTGCCGCGCCAGCCGAAGGCCGCCGCCGCCCAGGCCAGCGGCAGCGTGCCGGCGATATTGCCGAACGAGCCGACGCCGATCGACAGCCCCGCCAGGGTGCCGAACATCGGCGCGGGAAACTCATGCGCATAGATGTAATAGGCCGCCACCAGCACCGGCGCGCAGCCGAACCCGATCAGCACCATCGACAGGGTGATCGCCGTGGGCCCATGCGCGGCGGCGAACAGCAGCGCGCCGCCGCCGCCGAACAGGCCGAGCGGGATCGAGGCGGTCAGCCGCGGCCCGATCCGATCGAGCGCCCAGCCCACCGGCAGCTGCGCCAAGGCGAAGGCCACGAACCAGTAGCCCGAGGCGCGCGCCAGATCGGCCGGCGTCGCGCCGAGGTCGCGGATCAGATCGGGCGTCAGCACCGCCAGGAAGGCACGGTAGAACTGGCTGAGCACATAGCCCAGCACGAGAAAGATCACGCCCGCCTGCATCCGCCCCTCCCGGCTTTGCGCCACTCTGGTCGAGGCTCCGGCCGGAGGCAACCGCGATCGCGCGCGCCGCCCTGCATCCGCCCCGCCCATCCGCCGGCGGCGGCTTTCCCCGCCCCGGCGCCCGGTCTAAGCTCCGCCCGAGAGGCCAGGATGATCGACAAGCTAGAAATGTTTATCGCGCTCGCCCGCGAGCGCCACTTCGGCCGCGCCGCCGAGGCCTGCGGCGTCACCCAGCCGACGCTGTCGGTCGCCATTCGCCAGCTGGAAGAGCAGCTCGGCGTGCAGCTGGTCTGGCGCGGTGATCG
>JAKAJW010000057.1 GCA_021813645.1 Pseudomonadota bacterium
GCGGAAGGCCCCTCGGGCCGGTCGCGCGCCAGGATCACGTCATTGGCGTGGATGCGGATGCGCAGCCGGGTGCCGAGCGGCGCCTCGACCCGCGGCAGCAGCAGCCGCCCGGCCGAGGTTTCGAGCACCGAAAGCCCATCCGCCTCCTGCCCGACGAGCCGCGCCTCGAGCACCGCGCCCGCCTCGGCCAGGCCGAGCGCGGGGGCCGAGGCCGGATCGGCGAGCACCGCCGCCGCCGGCCCGGCGCAGCTGACCCGCCCCTGGTCGAGCATCACCACCGTGGTGGCGAGCCGGGCCAGTTCGGCCACCGAATGGGTGACATAGAGGATCGGGATCCGGGTCTCGTCGCGCAGCCGTTCGAGATAGGGCAGGATCTCTTCCTTGCGCGGCGGGTCGAGCGCGGCCAGCGGTTCGTCCATCAGCAGCAGCTCGGGCCGGGACAACAGCGCCCGGCCGATCGCCACCCGCGCCTTCTCGCCGCCCGACAGCGCGGCCGGGCGGCGCGCCAGCAGATGGCCGATGCCGAGCAGATCAACCACCGCGTCGATCTCGCCCCCCGCCGCGCCGCGCGGTGCGAAGCGGGCGCCATAGCCGAGGTTCTGCCGCACGCTTAGATGCGGGAACAGCCGCGCCTCCTGGAAGACATAGCCGATCCGGCGCCGGTGCGGCGGCAGGAAGATGCCGCGCGCGGTATCGCACAGCACCCGCGCGCCGGTGGCGATGCGGCCTTCGGCCGGCCTCAGCAACCCCGCCACGGCATTGACCACGGTGGTCTTGCCGGCGCCCGAGCGGCCGAACAGCACGGTAAGCCCGGCCGGCGCCTCGAACGATGCCTCGAGCCGGAAGCCGCCTAGGTCGTGGCGCAGCGCGACCGAAAGCGTCATGCCCCGGCGATCCGTCGCGCGACCCGGGTGCCGACGAATTCCGACAGCAGCAGCGCCGCCATCGCCAGCAGCGTGGCCAGCAGCACGAGCCGCAGCGCCGCGGCATCGCCGCCCGGCACCTGCAGCTCGGAATAAATGGCGAGCGGCAGGGTGCGGGTCTGGCCCGGGATGTTGGAGACGAAGGTGATGGTGGCGCCGAATTCCGACAGGCCGCGGGCGAAGCCGAGGATCGCACCGGCGATCACCCCGGGAAGGATCAGGGGCAGGGTGACGGTGAGAAACACCCAGCCCCGCGCCGCGCCGAGCGTGGCCGCCGCCTGTTCGAGCTTGGGATCGACCGCCTCGATGGCGAGCCGGATCGCCCGCACCATCAGCGGGAAGCCCATGATCCCGGCGGCCAAGGCCGCACCGGTCCAGCGGAAGATGAAGGTGATCCCGAAGACCTGGTGGAAGAAGGCGCCGAAGGGGCCGCGCAGACCGAAGGAGAGCAGCAAGATATAGCCGGTCACCACCGGCGGCAGCACCAGAGGCAGATGCACCAGCCCGTTGACGATCTGCTTGCCCGGAAAGAACTTGCGCGCCAGCACATAGGCGATCGCCAGTGCGAAGGGCAGGCTGACGGCGGTCGCCGCCGTCGCCACCTTCAGCGACAGGGTGACCGCCTGGATCTCCTCTGCCGTCAAATAGGCCAAACCGTCACCGCGTCACCATCGTGAACCCCTGCCCCTCGAAGGCCGCCGTCGCCTGCGGCCCGCTCAGATCGTCGAGGAAGCCGGCCGCCGCGGGCTTGGCCCCCGCCACCAGGGCGGCAGGATAGATGATCGGCGGATGGCTGTCCTGCGGGAAAGTGCCGACCACCGTCACCCGCGGCTCGGCCCGGGCATCGGTGGCGTAGACGATGCCATAGGGCGCCTCGCCGGTCGCCACCAGGGCCAGCGCGGCGCGCACGTTGTCGGCCTGGGCGACCTTCGGCTGCACCGCCGCCCAGACCCCGAGCGAAGTCAGCGCCGCCTGGCCGTAGATGCCGGCCGGCACTGAATCGACCAGCGCCATCGCCAGACGGCCTGGGCCGAGCACCCCGGCCAGGTCGAAGCCCTTCTTGATCGCGACCGGCTTGGTTCCCTTGGGCGCCACCAGGACCAGGCTATTGCCCAGCAGATCGCGCCGGCTCGCCGGTACGATCATTCCGGCCTTTTCGGCCGCATCCATCCAGCCCTCGTCGGCCGAGATGAACAGATCGGCCGGCGCGCCCTGCTCGATCTGGCGGGCCAATTGCGACGAGCCGGCGTAGGAGATCACCGCCCGGTTGCCGGTCTGGCGCTGCCAGTCGGCGGCAATCTGGTCGAGCGCGGTCTTCAGACTGGCGGCGGCGAAGACGGTGACGGTTTCGGCCTGCGCCGGACGGGCCAGGGCCGGCAGGGTCGCGATCAGGCCGGCGCAAAGCGCCAAAACGGCACGGCGGGGAAGCGTGAAGGGCATCGGGGACTCCGGCAGCGGCGGGGCAAGCGATATGTTCCACCGAACATATGCCGCAACCCGGGCCGCGCCGGCAAGCGCTATTTCCCGTCAGACATATCCCTGAGCAGCCCGCGCAGCGCGGCGATATGCGGCACGCCAGCCGCCAGCGCGGCGGCCTCGATGGCGCGGTAATGGCCGAGCACCGTGGCGCCGGCCTCGGTCAGCGCCGCCCCGCCACCCTGGACGCCGCCGCGGCTGGAGCTGACCAGCGGCGTCCGGAAGGCGGCGTTCATCTCCTCGACCAGGCTCCAGGCCCGTTTGTAGCTCATCCCCATGGCGCGGCCGGCCGCCGAGATCGAGCCGCGGTCGCGAATCAGCTCCAGAAGCTGCGCCTTGCCGGGGCCGAGCATGGCCAGCTCGCCGAACACCAGGCGGAGACGAAGGCGGGGATCGGAGGCGGCATCGCTCATGGTCGGCGCATTCGGCAATGCCGGGCGCCCGGCGTCAAGCGCTTTGCCACAGCCCGCCCGCGCGCCCGCGCTGGCGGCCGCGAATGCAGCCGGGCGGGGAGCAAATGAGTCAGGGGGCCGATGGCCCCCTGAACGCGGTTGCTTGGATCGTGGCGCGCGGTGCGCATCGCCGCCGGCGGCGGGTCAGGCCGCTTGCGTCGCCTCGACGGCCTTGGCCTCGATATCGGCGGATTTGGCGATCTCGATCCGGCGCGGCTTCAGGGCCTCGGGGGTCTCGCGCACCAAGTCGATATGCAGCATGCCGTCGACATGCTGGGCCCCCACCACCTTCACATGGTCGGCCAGCGCGAAGCGGCGCTCGAAGGCGCGGGTGGCGATGCCACGGTGCAGGTAGGTCTTGCCTTCCTCTTCGGCCTTGCGCGCGGCGACGACGAGGGTGTTTTCCTTCACCTCGGCCGTCAACTCATCGGCGGTGAAGCCGGCGACCGCGATCGAGATGCGATAGGCATTCTCGGCGGTCTTTTCGATGTTGTAGGGCGGGTAGGTCGGCGCTGCGGCATCCACCGACATGGCACGATCCATCAGATCGGCGAGGCGGTCGAAACCGACGGTGGCACGGTAGAGCGGCGAGAAGTCGAAAGCACGCATGGATCATCCTCCATTGAGCGATGTTCTAAGAAGCCCTCCCCCTCGGGGACGGGCGGTCGACCGGACCCAGCATGGCGCCCGGCATTTTTGAGATGGGAAGATTGGCGTTGGGATTCAAGGGGCCCAGCAGGGGCGCCGAAACCGGCGCCGGCGCGGCTCAGGGCCGCAGGAACTTGGCGCCACCGGTGCGCAGCACCGTCTCGTGCGGGTCGAGCGCGCCGGGCATCCGGCTGCCTTCGGCCTGCATCACCGTGCCGGCCTCGATCTGCCGCAGCCGCGCCTCCAGCGCGCCGATCTGGCTGCCTAGGTCGACCCCCAGCGCCACCTGCTGGCCGCCGGCATCGGCCTTGGCCGAGACCACGGCGACGATCCGCGCCGCGCCGCCGTCGAGCTCGAACACCGGCGCGCCTGAGGAGCCGAAATCGATGTCGCAGGACAAGACGAAAAAGCCCGGACGCTGGCCGAGCACCTGGCAGGCGCGCTGCAGCGAGGGTGCATCGGCGCGGTCCTGGGCATAGGAGACGACGCCCACCGTCTGGCCCGGATGCACCGGCCCGCCCACCGCGAAGGGATGGATCGAGGGCAGCTGGATCGGCCGGTCCAGCTGAACCAGCGCCAGGTCGTGGCCGACCCGGTCCAGCTTATCGGCCGCGGCATAGTTGTATTCGGGCGGGATCACCGCCCGCTTCACCTGGCGATAGGCGACCGCCCGGCCCATCCGCCAGTCGGCCAGGAATTCCAGCTTGGCCACCGGGAAGCGGGTGCCGGTTTCCTTGTCATAGAGGCAATGCGCCGCGGTCAGCGCCACGGCGGCGGCGATCAGCGCGGCGGTGCAGAAGCCGCGGTCGCCCAGGTTCAGCCGCCCGACCGCCTCCCAGCCACGGCT
>JAKAJW010000435.1 GCA_021813645.1 Pseudomonadota bacterium
AACGCGACCACCGTCAAGATCGACAGCAGCGACGAGGTGCTGTTGGCCGCCCTTCCGGAAATGGTTGCCGCCGCCAACGCAGCCTATCCGGCGCTGCGGCGGGTCTCGCTCAATGGCCTACGGCAATTCGCGGTGCTCTCGGACAAGCGTCGCGGCTCGGTCGCCGAAACGCTTCAGGCGCTGGCCGCCGCAACCCTGGTTCTGATCGCCTCGCTGGCTGTCGTCTCGATCATCCTGGCTCGCATGGCCCGCCGCGCCAGTGCCGCGGAACACCAGCAACGGGACACCGCGGCCGGCCTGAAGACCATCATCTCCGCCTCTCTCGACGCGGTCCTGGTGATGGATCGCAGCGGCCGAATCCTCGAATTCAACGGCGCAGCCGAAAAGGTCTTCGGCTATTCCAGCGTCGAGGCGGTGGGCAAGCGCTTCGGTGAGCTCATTCAACTGGACCGGCTCTCGCCCAATTTGGCGGCCCGGTTCGGTCCGCTGGCGGTTCACCCGATCGTCGGCACTGGCCGACTGGAGATGATCGCCCGCCGGCGCTCCGGCGCGATCTTTCCGGTCGAGCTTTCGGTGGCCGCGACCCTCGGCAGCGGGGGTGAGCGGCTGGTGTCCTTCGTGCGCGACATCACCGAACGCAAGGCGGCCGAGGCCGAGCTGATCGAGGCGCGCGACCGGGCGTTGGCCGGCGAAAAGGCGAAGGCGGACTTCCTCGCCGTCATGAGCCACGAGATGCGCACGCCCTTGAACGGCATTCTGGGCAACCTCTCGCTGCTGCTCGACACTCGCCTATCGGCGCGCCAGGCCGAACTGGTCGCCAGTATCGAGGCCTCCGGCCGCCTGCTGCTGCACCATGCCAATGACGTGCTCGACATCGCCAAGCACGACGCCGGGCGCACCCGCATCGTGCAGGAGCCGTTCCGGCTCGACCGGCTGGTCGGCGAGCTGACCGACGAATATGCCGCGCTTGCCCGCCAGAACGGCAATTCCCTCGAAGTCGAATGGGAATCCGGGCCGGTGCGGGCCGTGATCGGCGACCCGGTACGGCTGAAGCAGATCCTGCTCAACTACATCTCCAATGCCATCAAGTTCACCCAGGACGGGGTGATCCGGCTCCGGGTCTCGACCGAAGCGCGCGACAACGGCGCCCCGGTTTTCGAGTTCCGGGTGATCGACCAGGGGATCGGCATCAAGGCCGAGGATCTGCCCAGGGTCTTCGAGGAGTTCGTCACCCTCGACAGCACCTATTCGCGCCGGGCGGACGGCAGCGGGCTCGGCCTCGCGATCGCCCGCCGGATGGCCGAAGCCATGGGCGGCGAGGTCGGGGTCGAAAGCACCTATGGTCGGGGCAGCGCCTTCTGGGCGCGCGTGCCGCTCAAACTGGGCACGGAAGACGCCGCATCCGAGGCGGCGATCCCGGCTGAGGGCGTTGCCCAGACACTGACGCCGCTCGACATCCTGATCGTCGAGGACAACCCGATCAACCGCGAGGTGCTGAAGGCGATGTTGCGGCGCGAGGGCCACCGCACGACCGAAGCCGACAACGGTCAGGCCGGCGTGGAAATGGCCGAGCAGCGCCGCTTCGACGTGATCCTGACCGACATCTCGATGCCGGTGATGGACGGCCTGGCCGCCACCCGGGCGATCCGCGCCGGCAGCGGTCCCTCCTGCATGGCACCGATCATCGCGGTCACCGCCCATGCCATGCCGGACGAGCTCGTCGCCTTCCGCGAAGCGGGGATGAGCGAATGCCTGACAAAGCCGATCGACCGGGAGAGGCTCCGCACGCTGCTCACGCGGCTCGGCGGCATGGCCTCCACCACGCCGACGACCGCCACCGCGCCGGCGGCCGCCGCCCCGCGCACGGTGGCGGCCAGCGCGCCGACCCGCCCGATCGGAATCGATTGCGATCAGTTCTCGGTGCTCCTCGACAGCGTCGGCGACACCGCCGGGCGGGAGTTGCTCACCCGCTTTATCGGCGACGCCGACGCCACGCTCGAACGGCTCCTGGGTGAAGCTTCGGCGGGCGAGCCCTTCGCCAAGATCCTCGCCGACGTTCACCGGGTGGCAGGGGCGGCCGGGATGTTCGGAGCCATGGGCCTCAAGCGCGAGCTGAACCGGATCGAACGCGAGGGCAAGGCCGGCGACGAGTTGGCCGCCCGCCGCAGGCTGCGTGAAATCTCGGTGCTTTGGCGCGATACCCGCCGGCAATTGCTCTGCATGGCCTCGCCGCCGCAGGACAACCCCGACGCGGCGGCCGTCTAGGCCTCGGGGCTGACGTCACGGAACGATGCGGCGGGTCGCACCGCACCCGCCTTTCGGCCGACAAGTCGGCTTCGGCTAGAACGGATCTTCCACCGGCACGCCGGTCGGGCGGAGTTCGGCGGCATTTCCGGTGACCGCCGTCGCCGTGATCATCTGATCCGCGCCGCCATGGCCGATATCCCGCGACAGCCGGCCCCAGATCAGGGCCTCATCGGCGCCGAAAGGCAGGATGCGGTCGGCAAAAAGCCGCGTCGGCCGTCCAACCACAGCCGCAACTCGGCCGCAAAGCTCGGGTTCGTGCGTTCCTGCGCGCAGAGGACGCGCTCGATCTCACCCAGGGTCACCACGCGCGGGAACAACTCCGATTCCGCCCGATGCCGCAGCCAGGCCGCCACCCGCGGCGGCCGGTCCAGGCGCTTCACCGCCGAGATCTCATTGGTATCGAGCAGGTAGATCAAATGCCAGGTCGCGTGGCTTGGCCTTGAGCCGGTCGACCTCCGAACCCGGAAAGCCCGGCAGATGTTCGGCAAAGCTTTCCCGATGGCCGGCGGCTTCGGCCACCAGCCGGTGGAATTCTTCCGCCGAGAGCACAACCACGGCCGGTTTGCCGCGCCGACTGACCTCCTGCGGCCGTCCCGCTACCGCTGCATCGACCAAGGCGGAAAGCCTGTTCTTCGCCTCCTGGAAGGACCACATGGCATATTCCATCTGGCTATCCGACTGGCTAGCCGAGCCCGCGCCGCGCTCAGACCGGCTCGACGTGGCGGAGCCCCGCCGCCAGGGCCCCCGGCAGGGCGGCCTCCGAGACGCCGATCAGGTTGCGCCCGACCTCCGCCACAACCCGGACCCGCAGCGACAGCGGCAAGCACCGCCGCAACCAAACCAACCGCGCCGGCGCCGCGAAGATCGCCAGCCGCTCATAGTCACCGGCCATCCGATGCGTCTCCAGCACCGCCGCAACCAGCCGCGCGAAGTCGAATTCATCGGCGCAGACCAGCCCTTCCCAGCCGGTGGCCCGCCGCCCGCTATGCCGCCCGATCCTTCCGTGCCCTTGCCCCAGCACGGCCATGTCGGTGCATGCCAAGCCGCCGCGCAGACCCAGCTGGCCGGACCGCAGCACCAATTCCGCAGTCGCACCGGCCAACCCGCGCACGATCCGCGCTCGCGTCCCGCTCATCACCAAGATCCAAAGGCCCTGCGTCTCCATCGTCCGGCCCATTGCGGCTTTCCACCGATCTTCCTCTTGCGGCCGTGCGGGGCAATGACCGTCGTCAACCGGCCCCCGCGGCAGCCTGCGCCGGCTCGCGGGTCTTCACCATTGCGTGACGCGACCCCCCGCGACCGGCCCCGTCGACCGCCGCGGTCTAGCGCCCTCCGGGCTGGCGTTTGCCCCTCGAATGGCGGAAAATGGCAGCCATTTCGGCCAAAACCGCGGCAATCGGCCCGCCCATGCTGCCCGCCCGACGTGCCGCATCCGCAACCGCCCCAGGGTTGCGCGTGGGGCGGGCATTCCGGTCGCGCCCTCTCCGTCCGCCTCGGGCCTCGGCACCATCTTGCCGCCGCCGCGGCCCCGACCTAGGTGCCCAGCATCTGCGCGTTTCGGAGGCCCCATGACCAGTACCCAGCTTGACGAGTCCGCCTCCGCCCTGCCGCCAACCGGGCGCAAACCGTCGCTTTGGAAGCGGATGGCGCTGATGATCCTGTTCGTTGTCCTGCTCGCCGCGGTACTGGGCTTCGGCTTCTACCTACATGTCCGGCAGTTGATGGCCAGCGCCCCGAAACCGACCCCCGCCACCGTCACCGCCACCAAGGTGGAGCCGAGCGATTGGCAGCCGCAGATCGCAGCCGTGGGCGCGCTCGGCGCGGTGAACGGCGTCGACGTGGCGACCCAGGTCGCCGGGGTGGTAAGCGCCATCCCGATCGGCTCGGGCGTTCGGGTCCGGGCCGGCGACCTGCTGGTGCAGCTCAACGCCGCGCCCGACACCGCGCAACTCGCGGCGCTCGAGGCTGCCGCCGAGCTTTCCGCCACCGTGCTGAAACGCGACAGCCAACTAGA
>JAKAJW010000215.1 GCA_021813645.1 Pseudomonadota bacterium
GGCGGATGCTGCTTGGTCCGGTGATCGGCACGATCGGCTTCGCGCGCACCGACTGGCGGCTGGCGCGGGCGGGCGACCGGGCGATCCGCGCCGCCTGGGCCTGGCATGTGCCGAGCCTGCTGATCGTGCTCGCCTGGCTTTGGACGGTGGGCACGATGTCGCTCGGCGCCTATCTGCTGGCGTCCTACCTGGGCTATGCGCTGCTGAAGGTGCGCGGCTTCCTGGAGCACCGCGCCCATGAGCGGCCGCGCGCGCGCACGGCGATCGTCGAGGATCGCGGCTTCTTCGCGCTCTTGTTTCTCAACATCAACCTGCATGCGGTGCATCACCAGCATCCGCAACTGCCCTGGTACCGGCTGCCGGCGGCCTATGCCGCGGCGCGCGAACGCTACCTGAAGAGCAACGACAACTACCGCTACGGCTCCTATCTGGAGATCTTCCGCCGCCATCTGCTGCGGCCGAAGGATCCGGTGCCGCATCCGTTCTATCGCGGCCGCTAGCGCCGGCCCAGGCCGGGCCGGCGGCGGGGCGGTCAGGCGATCCGGCGGAAGGCGGGCTCGGGCCCGGAGTTGTCGAAGAAGGGCACCGAGGCGGGCGGCGCGCCGGCGGCGAGCAGGGCCGCCACCTCGGCCAGCACGACCTCGGTGATGAAGGGCAGGTCGAAGCTGCGCACGCGGTCGATCGGCACCCATTGCAGATGGGCCAGCTCGCCCGAGGCGCGCGAGAAATCGCCGTCGGGGCCGGCGAGCGCGCTGGCCTCGGCCAGGAAGAAGCGGGCGTCGAACCGGCGCGGCCGGCCCTGCGGGGTGATGGCGCGGAAGACGTAGCGCAGCGCCTCGGCCGAGGGCCGCAGCCCGGCGGCGGCGAAGCCCTGCCAATCGGCCGGGACCGGACCGGGCCAGGCCGCGGGCCGGCCGAGCGCCAGGCCGGTTTCCTCCCACAGCTCGCGGATGGCGGCGACCGCCAGCGCATGGGCGAGCGCGGGGTCGGCGCCCTGCACCAGCCGCGCGGCATCGGGCTCGGCGACCGGGGCGGCCAGCGGCACCGCCGCGTCGTCGGGATCGACCGCGCCGCCGGGGAAGACGAATTTCGACGGCATGAAGGCGGCGCCGGCGCCGCGCTGGCCCATCAGCACCGCCGGCGGCGCGCCGGTGGCACCCCGGCGAATCAGGATCACCGTCGCGGCGGGTCGGATCGGCGCTTCGCTCATGCCGGCTCCGGATCGCTGGCGCCGAAGCCGTGCATCCGCTTGGCCCATTGGATCGCCACCAGCACGCCCTTCAGCCGGGGCAGCAGAAACAGCGACAGCGCCACCGTGGCGACGCAGAACACCGCGGCGAGGATCAGCGGATCGGGCCGGTATTCCAGGAAGGCGATCAGCAGCAGCGGCGCCATCAGATGGCCGACGATCAGGATGGTCAGATAGGCCGGCCCGTCGTCGGCGCGCTGGTGGTGCAGCGCCTCGCCGCAGACCGGGCAGCTGTCGCGCACCTTCAGATAGCCGCGCAGCATCGGCCCGGCGCCACAGGCCGGGCAGCACCGCCGCCAGCCGCGGATCATCGCGGGGAGCATCGGACGGTCGTCCCGATCCTCGGGTAACGTCATCTCGGCCATGGAGACATCCGTCGGTTCGCGCATCGGTCGAATATAACGCGGCCGGCCCCGGCTGCCAGCCCGGCACGCGCTGCGGCCTGATGTCGCGCGCGAGCCCGGCGGAAGGCGCGGCGGAAAGCGGTCGCGGCGGGTTGCGGCCGAGGACTGCGGCGGGGTGGCCCAGGACCGGCCGCGACGGAACTGCGGGCCAGCCTCGTTTGACTGTCAGATCGCGGCCGCGGGCTGCGGTGCCGGTAAGAAGGAGAGAGGCATGACTTTCAAGGCAAACCTGGCACGATGGACGCTGGGCGCGGTATTGGCGACGACCGTCGCCACGGCGGCGCTGGCCCAAACCGCCGGGCAGGGCGCCCCGGCAGGGCCGATGGGGCCGCTGATGGGCGGCATGATGGGATCAATGCATCAGGCGATGGCGAAGGATCTGTTCGCCCAGGTCGACGCCAACCATGACGGGGTGCTGAGCCAGGACGAGATCCGGGCCTATGTGGCCGGCCAGATCAAGGGACTCGACGCCAATGGCGACGGCTTCCTGACCGCCGACGAAATCGCGGCGAAGATGGAGAGCCTGGCCAAGGCGCGGATCGCGGCGGTCGCCACCGCCTTCGCCGATCGGATCGATCCGAAGGGCGGCGGCAAGGTCAGCCTGGAGACGCTGGCGAAGCTGAAGACCCCGCTCGACTGGCGGCTTGACCGGATGCTGAAGGCCGGCGACGGCAAGATCACCAAGGCCACCTTCGACACCGTGATGGCGATGGCTTGGCCGATGGGCGCGGGCCAGGGCATGGGCCAAGGCATGGGGCCGGGTATGGGCCAAGGGCTGGGCCAGGGCATGGGGCCGGGCGGGCCGGGTATGGGCCAAGGGCTGGGCCAGGGCATGGGGCCGGGCGGGCCTGGGCCGATGGACGGCACACGGATGGGCACGCGGATGGGGCGCTTCGGCGGCCACGGCCGGCATGGCGGCCCGGGCGGCATGCTGACGATGGTCTTCGGGCCGGTCAGCTATGACGCGCTCGACCCCAAGGGCCAGGGCTATATCACCGCGGCCGATATCGAGGCCTTCAAGCTGGCCCGGTTGAAGGCGATCGACGCCAATGGCGACGGGTTCGTCACCGCGGCCGAATTCGCCGATTTCGCCATGGCGAAGATCGGGCCGCGAATCCAGGCGCAGGCCGAGGCGATGGTGAAGCAGCGCGATCTTAACGGCGACGGGAAGCTGTCGATCGAGGAACTGGCGGCAGCACCGATCGACCGGATGTTCGCCCGGCTGCCGACCGACCAGAACGGCAACGTGACCGAGCAGGCCTTCCTGCGGGCGATGGACCATCACGGCGGCCACGGCTGGCGCGGCCGGGCCGAGGGCCGCGAGGGCGGCCGTGGCTGGGGTGGCGGCTGGGGTGGTGGCTGGGGCCAGCGCCCGATGATGCCCCCGCCGGCGGCGCCGGATGCGCCCGCGGGCAATTGAGCCAGGCTTCCGCCCGGGCTTCGGCCCGGGCGGGGCGATTGTCGGACCAATGGTTTCGCGCTACCTGAGGCCGGATGACCATGCCCTACGACGCCCTGTCCGAGGTGACCGACGACGCGCTGCTCGTGCTCTATGCGAACGGCGATGCGGAGGCGGCCCGGGCGCTGACGCTCCGGCTCACGCCGCGGGTGCTGCGGCTTGCATCCCGCATGCTGGGCGACGCGGCCGAGGCCGAAGACGTGGCGCAGGAGGCGATGCTGCGGCTATGGCGGATCGCAGCGGACTGGCGGCAGAGAAAGGCGCAGGTGGCGACCTGGCTCTACCGGGTGGCGTCGAACCTCTGCACCGATCGGCTGCGGCAGCGTCGGCCGGTCGATCTCGACGCGGTGCCGGAGGTCGAGGACGGCCGGGCCAGCGCGGTCGAGGGCATGATCGAGGCGGATCGGGCGCGGGCCTTGCAGGCGGCGCTCGACCTTTTGCCGGAGCGGCAGCGGCAGGCTGTAATTCTGCGGCATCTTGAGGGGTTGTCCAACCCCGAGATCGCCGCGGTGATGGACATCGGGGTCGAGGCGGTCGAAAGTCTGACCGCCCGCGGGAAACGGGCACTGGCGGCAGCCCTGGCCGGCCGGCGCGAGGATTTGGGGTATGGCGATGGCTGAGACAGACGACGATTTCAGCGACGCGTTCCGCGGGCTGGACGCAGCGTTCGCGGCCGCCCGCGCGATGGCGCCGGCGCCCTCGGAGCGGCTCTTGAGCCGGGTCGAGGCGGATGCGCTGCGGGTGGCGGCGGCGCGGGTGGCGGCAGAGCGGGAGGCGGTGCGGCCCAAGCCGGCACAACCGGCCCGCGCGGGCTTCTGGCGCGGGCTGAGCGAGGCGATCGGCGGCCGGCGGGCGCTGGCCGGGCTGATCACCGCGACGCTGGCCGGGGTCTGGCTCGGCTTCAGCCCGCCGACCCCGCTGGCCGGCCTGACCCAGATGGTGTCGCAGAGCGTGCTCGGCAGCGCCGCCGCGGTCGAGGGGCTGGACCTGATCCCGACTTTCGACAGCGTGCTGAACCAAGGGTGACCGATGAGCGAAACGCCCCCCTCTGACCGGACGCCCCCCACGCCGCCGGCGCCCGCCGCGGCGGGCAGCGGGCGTTGGATGCGCCTGCTGCTGATCGCCTCGCTCGGGCTGAACCTGGTGATCCTCGGCCTGGCCGGCGGCCACGAGTTGTCGCGCGCCATCTACGGCCCGCGGC
>JAKAJW010000353.1 GCA_021813645.1 Pseudomonadota bacterium
CGACAGCCAATACGCCAGCCAGATCTCGCTGCGCACCGACCTGCGCATCCTCGCAAGGACCCTCCCCGCCGTCTTCCGGCAGACCGGGTGCTGAACCGAAGGTGATGACCCAGACGGCCGACCGCAGCGCGGCCGGTCACGCCGAATTCGCTTGCGCGGCGCCACGAACCGGCGCAAGTCCCCACCATGAGTTCCGCCGACGCCCCCGGGGCGGGCCGCCGTTCCATCCGTTTCGCCCGCCTGGCCGCCTGGCCGCGCCGCCAGCCGGCAGCGGCGGCGATTGCGTTCCTGTGCCTGTCGATCGAGGCGATCTTGGAGGGCGCCGACGCGCATCTCTGGGGCAGCCCGGCCTGGCGCGGCATCGCGTTCAACGACGGCGCCTTCTGGGGCGGGCTGTTGCAGGGCGCTCATCCGGCCTTTCCGCTGCAGCCTCTGGTCATGTTTCTCAGCTACAGCCTGCTGCATGGTGGGTTCTGGCATGTGGCGCTGAACATGCTCACGCTGGTTTCGCTCGCGCCGCCGGTCACCGCCCGGCTCGGCCAGCGCCGGTTCCTGACCCTCTATCTGCTGAGCGCGATCGGCGGCGGGGCAGGCTTCGCGCTCTTCTCCTTCACCACCGCGCCGATGATCGGCGCCTCCGGCGCGCTGTTCGGGCTCGCTGGGGCGATCCTGGCCTGGGCCTTGGCGGACCGTCGCGCGATTGGGCAAAGCCGGCTGGAAGCGGCGCGGGCCCTGGCGCGACCGATCCTTTACCTGATCCTGCTCAACGTGGTGATGTTCTGGGCGATGGCCGGCGGATTGGCCTGGGGGTGCCATCTCGGCGGCTTTCTGACCGGTTGGGCGCTGGCCCTCTGGCTCGATCCGCGGCGCTACCGCTTCTCGAAGATGCGCCGATAGGCGGCCAGCAGCTGCGGCGTCGAATGCGCCCAGGACAGCGCCTCGCTGACCCGCCGCCGACCCAACTGCCCCATCGCCCGGGCCGCCTCGGGATGGTCGATCAGCCAGCCGATCTTGGCGGCGAAATCCTTCGGGTCATTGGCCTTGGCATAAAGGGCGGCCTCGCCGGCCGAGGCCCGGCCCTCGGTCAGGTCGAACTGCACCACCGGGAGTTCCAGCGCCATGTATTCCATCACTTTGTTCATGGTGGAGATGTCGTTCATCGCGTTCTTCGGATCCGGGCTTAGCCCGATGTCGCAGCTGCTCAACACGCGCAGCAGCTCCTCTCCATAGAGTGCGCCGGAAAAGGTGAACCGGGCCGCCAACCCCCGCGCCGCAACATCGCGCCGCACGGCGGGAAGCTGGGGCCCGAAACCCACCACCACGGCCCGGACGTCACGCCCGGCCGCGACCAGCTCAGCCACGGCGGCCACCAGCAGATCCATGCCCTCCTGCTGACCGATGACGCCGACATAGCCGAGCACGCTGGCCGCGCCCTGGCGAACCGCCGGGTCGACCGGCCGCGGGCGAAACGCCTCGACCAGCGGCGCCGAGCGGACGACGAACACATCCTCGGCCGCCATGCGCCCCCGCTCCATCGCGATCTGCC
Organism: Pseudomonadota bacterium; assembly: GCA_021813645.1. GTDB lineage: Bacteria > Pseudomonadota > Alphaproteobacteria > Rhodobacterales > Rhodobacteraceae > Solirhodobacter. The sequence continues at coordinate 1,547 of JAKAJW010000353.1, forward strand.
GGAAGCTTTCGTTGGTGGCGATCGAAACCGAGGCGACGGCAAAGCTCAGCCGCTCGCACAACAGCATCGCCCGATGCAGCGGCCCCTTGCGACCGAACTTCGCCTCGAACAATTCCGGGCTGACGTCGTGATGATCGAACAGAAAGCGCACGCCGCGGTGGCGGAACATCAGGGCGATCAGAAACAGCAGATCGGGCGGATTGCAGCCCTGGATCACGTCGAAGCCGCCCCGCTCGCGCCAGACCCGACGCGCCAGCCGCGCCGAATGCCAGAGCGCGTGGAGATATTCCCGCGCGTAGGAGAAGGCCCCGCGATGCGCCTCCGGCGGCTCGGGATAGCGATAGATGAAGACGCCGTCGCGCTCTTCGAAGGGCGCCATCCAGCCGCGCCCCCTGGGGCAAATCACGCTGACCTCATAGCCCTCGGCCACGAGCGCAGTCGCCTCGAGCCAGACCCGCCGATCCAGCGGCACCGGCAGGTTCTCGACCAGGATCAGCACGCGGCGGCGGGGCGCGGCGGCCGCAGCCATGGTGGCGCCGAGCGACGCGGAGGCCGCCCCCGCCGCCCGACCCATTGCCGCCTGGCGGAACCAGCGCCGAACCCTGGCGCGTTGCGGGACGAGGATCGGCGCGCGCATGGCTCTTCCTGCGGCACGCAGGGTTAATTGCGGGTTAATCCGGCGCAGGCAGAACCCCGGCGTAGGTCGCGCGCGGCGCACCGTGCGAGACCCCGGCCGGTCGACACGGTGTGCCCGGCTTCGCCAGAATCAGGAGAGCCAGATGGACAGCTTCAAGGACTTCCCAACCACCCCGATCTCGCCCCTGCGCGACGCCGGCACGGTCACACCAAGCGATGCGGCTGAACTGAGCGAAACGACCCGCGCGCTTTATGTGGGCCAGTCCGGCGATCTGGCGGTGACGATGGCGGGCGGCCAGGCGGTCACCTTCGCCGCCGTCCCGAGCGGCAGCTTGCTGCCGATCCGGGTCGAGGCGGTGCGCGCCACGGGCACCACGGCCGCGGCGATCCTCGCCCTTTGGTGACTAGCCGAACCGGTTGTCGCGCGGGAAGCCGCGCGGCGCCATCCGCCCGGTCGAGGCGCGCGCGCCGAGCCACTCCGACAGATCGGTTTCCGTGCGCGTCCGCCCGGCCGGGTCCTTCCAGCTCAGCCCCTTCTCGAGCGTGAACGTGGTGGCGTCCGACAGCCCGCCATCCTTGTAGCGCTGCAGCCGGTTACCCTTGCCGCGCGCCATCTCGGGAAGGTCGGCGAGTGGGAAGACCAGAACCTTGCGGTTCTCCCCCACCACCGCGACATGGTCGCCTTCGACCAGCCGGCACACCCGCGCCCGCACCCCCTCGCGCACGTTCAAGACCACCTTGCCGGCGCGGGTCTGGGCCACCACCTCATCCATCGGCACCACGAAACCGTCGCCCGCATCGGAGGCGACCAAGAGCTTCGCGCCCGGCCGATACACCAGCATCTCGACGATCTCCGCCTCGTTCGGCAGGTCGACCATCAGCCGCAGCGGCTCGCCCATGCCGCGCCCGCCCGGCAGGTTCGCCCCCATCACGGTGTAGAAGCGGCCGTTCGAGGCGCAGATCACGATCTTGTCCGTCGTCTCGGCATGGAAGGCGAAGCGCGGCCCGTCGCCGTCCTTGAACTTCATCTCGCTGTCGAGCGCGACCTGCCCCTTGAGTGCCCGGACCCAGCCCATCTTGGAACAGATCACGGTGATCGGCTCGCGCTCGATCATCGCCTCGAGCGGCACCTCCTCGGTCTCCGCCGCCTCGGCGAAGGCGGTGCGGCGCGCGCCGCCCGGCGCTTCCTTGCCGAAGGACTTGGCCACCTCGCGCAATTCCTGCCCGATGCGGCTCCATTGAAGCTTCTCGCTATCGAGCAGGTCGGAGAGTTCCGCCCGCTCCTTCATCAGCGCGTCCTGCTCGCGCAGAAGCTCCATCTCCTCGAGCCGCCTGAGGCTGCGCAGCCGCATGTTCAGGATCGCCTCGGCCTGCACCTCGGTCAGCGTCGGCTCTTCCGCCGCGCCGGGCCGGGCCAGTGTCCGCGGCGAGACGTAGTCTTTCTCGGAGCTCGCCCGCGCATGCGGATGGCCCCAGTCCTCGACCATCAACGCGGCCTTGGGATCGTCGTCGTAGCGGATGATGTCGATCACCCGGTCGAGGTTGAGGAAGGCGGTGATGAAGCCCTCCAGCACCTCCAGCCGGTAGTCGATCTTCTCCAACCGGTGGCGGCTGCGCCGCTGCAACACGTCGCGCCGATGGTCCAGGAAGGCCCGCAGCACCTCCTTCAGCGAGCAGACCTTGGGTGTGCGCCCGTCGATCAGCACGTTCATGTTCATCGCGAAGCGGATTTCCAGGTCCGAGCTGCGGAACAGGGTGCCCATCAGCACTTCGGGATCGACCGTCCGCGACCGCGGCTCCAGCACCACCCGGATGTCGTCGGCGCTCTCGTCGCGCACGTCGGCGAGGATCGGCACCTTCTTCAGTTGGATCAGTTCGGCGAGCTTCTCGATCAGCTTCGACTTCTGCACCTGATAGGGGATTTCGGTGACGACGATCTGCCACTGGCCGCGGCCCAGATCCTCCACCTGCCACTTGGCCCTGAGCCGGATCGAGCCGCGCCCGGTGCGATAGGTCTCCGCCAAGCTCTCGCGCGGCTCGACCACCACGCCGCCGGTCGGGAAATCCGGCCCCGGAACGAAGGCCATCAGCGCCTCGTCGCTGATCCCC
>JAKAJW010000176.1 GCA_021813645.1 Pseudomonadota bacterium
CCCGATCCGGCGCTGGTGGAATGGCGCAAGACCAACCCGCAGCATCCGGTGCTGCGCGACGCCGACGCCAAGTGGTATGTGCGCGAGGAGCGCGGCGGCTGGATCCTCGGCCCCTATGAGCAGGGGGCGCCGGCGCGGTTCCTCTACGACGTGCCGGAGAGCTTCCGGGCGGATCTTTTCCCGCTCGACCTCGAGCGGATCGAACAGGAATACATGTCCTTCATTCACCGCATCCCCTCGTCCGAGCATGTCGGCCTGAAGGACGATTTCAACGGACCGATCTGCTACACGCCGGACGGCAATCCGCTGGTCGGCCCGGCGCCGGGCCTGCGCAACATGTGGCTGGCGGAAGGCTTCAGCTTCGGCATCACCGCCGCCGGCGGCACCGGGCATTACCTTGCCCAGATGATGGTCGAGGGCGAGGCCGAGATCGACATGGCCAGCCTCGACCCCAAGCGCTACGGGTCCTGGATGACCACCGACTATGCCGCGCGCAAGAACGAGGAATGCTATTCCCACGTCTTCATCCTGCATCACCCCGACGAGGAGCGGGAGGCCTGCCGGCCGCTGCGGACCTCGCCCGCCTATGATCGGCAGAAGCGTAGCGGGGCGCAATTCGGCCAGGTGAACGGCTGGGAGCGGCCGAACTACTACGGCCCGCTCGACGCGCCGGCGGGCTTCGACCACGACGGCCGCAGCTTCCGCCGTGGGAGTTGGTGGCCCTATGCGGTGGCGGAGGCGAAGGCGGTCCGCGAGGCGGCGGGTCTGATCGACGCCACCGCCTTCACCAAGCATCTGGTGCGTGGGCCGGGCGCGACGGCCTTCCTGGACTGGTTCACCTGCAACGCGCTGCCGAAGGTCGGCCGGATCAATCTGACCTATGCGCTGACCCCGGCGGGGACGGTTCGGACCGAATACACCATCGTCCGGCTGGCGGAGAACGAATACTATCTGGTCTCGGCCGGCGCCTGGACCGCCTATGACGCCGACTATCTGCGCAAATGCGCGGTGGACAAGATGGCCGAGTTCGGCTGGATCGACATTCACGACGTCACCACCCAATGGGGGGTCTTCGCGCTGGCCGGACCGCAGGCGCGGGCGATCCTGAACGGGCTCGTGAAGGACGCCGTGCCGGAGAGCGCGCTGTCGAACAAACGCTTCCCCTGGCTTGCGATGCGCGAGATCGAACTGGGCATGGTGCCGGTCCGGGCGATCCGGGTCGCCTACACCGGCGAGCTGGGTTGGGAGCTGCACCACCCGATCGAGATGCAGAACAACCTGTTCGACCAGCTGATGGCGGCGGGCGAGCCGCATGGGCTGAAGCTCGTCGGCGCACGGGCGCAGAACTGGCTCCGGCAGGAAAAGAGCTATCGCGCCTTCGGCACCGAACTGGGCCGCGACGCGACGCCGCTGGAAGGCGGGCTGGACCGCTTCGTGGATCTTTCGAAGGACTTCCAGGGCAAGCAGGCCATGCTCGACGCCGGCATCCGCGCCAAATGCGTGACGCTGTTGATCGACGGGCCGGCCGACGCCGACCCCTGGGGCAAGGAGGCGCTGCTTTCGGGCGGCGAGAAGGTCGGCCGGCTCACCTCTGGCGGCTGGTCGGTGGCCTTCGGCAAGCAGATCGGCATGGGCTATGTGCGCCCCGACCTGGCGGTGCCGGGGACCAAGCTGCAGCTGCGGATGTTCCGCGAGCTGTTCGAGGCGGTGGTGACCGAGGACTGCCCCTACGACCCGACCAACGCCCGCATCCGGGTCGACGGCTAGGCAAAGCGCGACCCGGCGCGGCCCATTAGTCGGCGGCGAGCTCGTCCCAGCAGGCGAGCGCGTGGCCGGCATACATCAGCGCCGGGCCGCCGCCCATCTGGATCGCCATGGCGAGCGTGTCGGCCAATTCCTCACGCGTGCCGCCGGCCTTCATCAGCGCGTCGACGTGGTAGTTCAGGCAGGGCAGGCAGTGCTGCGCCACGGCGATGCCGACGGCGATGCATTCCTTCATCTTGGGCGCAAGCACGCCCTCGTCATGCACGGCCTTGGACAGTTCGGCGAAGCCCTTGGTGGCGCCGGGGATGGCTTTGTAGAGCGTTCTCAGCTCGCCGCGCATCTCGTGCATCTGCTCTTTGTAGCTCATCGCCGGCTCCTCTCCCTCGGGTGCAAGCGGGGGCTTTGCCCATCCGCCGGGCTTCGATCCGTCCAATGTATTCCGTATTGTGAATGCAACAAGAGGGATAAAGGGCCGTCAGCCGAACCGTGCGGGGGCGAGCGCCGCCACGGTGTCGGCGTCGAGCGCCGGCGCCGTTCCGGCGGCGAGCGCGGCCAAAAGCGCGGCGGCGGCCGGGGCGGTCTGGAACCCGTAGCCGCCCTGGCCGGCAGACCAGAGGAAGCCGGCGTCGTCCGGGTCGGGGCCGACCAGCAGCACACGGTCGGGGGCAAAGGTTCTGAGCCCGGCCCAGGAGGCCAAGAGGCGCGTGACCGGTTCGCTCACCATCGCCTCGTAGCGGGCAAGGCCTTCGGCCAGCACCATATCCTCGGGCCAGGCGTCGTGCGGCTCGGTGGCATGCTCTTCGGCGGGCGAGACGATCAGCGCGCCGGCGTCGGGCTTGGCATACCAGCTTTCGCCGGCGCCAAAGAGCATCGGCCAGGCTCGGGTGTCGAGTCCGGCCGGCGCCGGGATCCGCGCCATCGAGCGGCGGTAGGGGGTGAGGCCCTTGGGTTTGAGGCCGGCCATCTCGGCCACCCGGTCGGCCCAGGGGCCGGCGGCGTTGACAAGGCGGGCAGCCTCGAAGCTGCCTTTCGGCGTCTCCACCCGCCAGCCGGATGCGGTGCGGGCGATCGCCTGGGCCGGGGCGGCCGTCAGCAGGTCGGCGCCGCGCGATCGGGCGGCGCGGGCGTAGGACTGGATCAGCCGGTCGGTGTCGATGTCCCAGGCCCGGTCGGAACGCGCGGCGAAGGCGACATTGTCGCCGAGGATTGGCACCAGGGCGCGGGCCGCGTCGCGTGAAATCGGCGCGAAGTCCGAACCGGCGCATTCCGCCTCGAAGGCGGCCTGTTCCTCGGCGGAGGCGACCAGCAGCAATCCGCGCGGGCTCAGCACGCCCTCGGCCTGGAGCGCCGCGCCGCTCGCCACCGTCAGGGCCAGCACGGCGGGCAGGCCATAGCCCGGCTCGTAGAGCGCGGCCGAGCGCGACGAGGCATGATGGGCGAGCGTCGCCTCCGCCTCGATCAAGGTCACGCTGCCGAGCTTCGAGAGCTCCGCCGCCGCCGCAATTCCGGCGATCCCGCCGCCGATGATGAGAAAGTCGCGCGCCATATCCGCCCTCCGGGCGACATCCTTGGGCGGCGGCGCGACGAAAGGCAAGGCCCGGCGCGGGTGGCGGACAGGCGCGGGGAGACGGCGGGACCCCGCGGCCGGCCGCGGGGCAGTTCGGCATCAGAATCCGCGCGCCTTGTCCATTCCTTCATCAGGCCCGGACTGGCGGCGCGGCCGGGGGGGGCGGCCTAGCCCTTTTGCACTTGCTTCAGCTTGTCGATGCCCAGCATCTTCATCGTCGCCGCCTCGTAGAAGGGCTCCGACGTGCCCTTTCTGACCTTGCGCATGAAGTATTTCTCGAAGCCGATCTTGGCGAAGTGGACCCATTTGCCGGTCGAGGACCAGTTCACGTTGCGCGGCGGCAGTTGCGGCTGGGCGACGAAGGCCACGCCGGAATCGCCGAAGTCGGCCAGGCAGACGGCGTTCCAGGTGCCGACCTGATCGGGGTCCTTGCCGCGAAGCAGATTGCCGATGTTATGCGCCGTGGCGGTGACCATCGATTCGATCATGAAGCCGGTCTTCGGCACGCCGCAGGGCACCGGGGTCGGGCCCATCGGCGGGATGGCGATGCAGACGCCGACCGCGAAGATGTTGGGATACTTCGGGTTGCGCTGATGCTTGTCGACGATGGTGAAGCCGCGCGGATTCGACAGGCCCTCGATCCCCATCAGCGGCTTGATGCCGCGGAAGGCGGGCAGCATCATCGCGTAGCCGAAGGGCAGCTCTTTCTCGCCGAGGCTGGAGCCGTCGTCGGCGATCTGCTCGATCACCATCTTGCCCTGTTCGACCTTCTTCACCTTGGACGAGGTCATCCATTTGATGTGATGGTCGCGCAGTTCGGCTTCCAGCAGGCCCCGGGTGTCGCCGACGCCGTCGAGGCCGAGATGGCCGACATAGGGCTCGGAGGTGACGAAGGTCATCGGCACCTTGTCGCGGATCTTGCGGCGGCGCAGCT
>JAKAJW010000446.1 GCA_021813645.1 Pseudomonadota bacterium
CACGTTGAACGGCACCCCGGCGACGACCACGATCTGGTCGGTCTCCACCGCGAAGCCGTATTTCAACACAGCCCGCACCGCCGAGATCACCGCGCCCTTGAAGCGGTATTGCTCGTCGGTCAGCACGCAATGGGTGCCCCAGTAGAGGCAGAGCCGCCGCGCGGTGGCGGTCAGCGGGGTCAGCGCGATGATCGGCGCGCGCGGCCGCTCGCGGGCGACCAGCGTCACCGTGGTGCCGGATTGCGAGAAGCAGCAGATCGCCTTCACCTTCATCGTCTCGGCCACCTCGCGGGCGGCGGCGACGATCGCATCGGCCACCGTCTTGCGGTCGGCCCGGCGCGAACTTTCGATCACCTCGCGGTAGGTCATGTCGCTCTCGACCGAGATCGCCACGGCATCCATCGTCTTCACCGCCTCGATCGGATGCTTGCCGGCGGCGCTTTCGGCCGACAGCATCACCGCATCGGCGCCCTCGTAGATCGCGGTGGCGACGTCGGAGACCTCGGCGCGGGTCGGCACCGGGCTTTCGATCATCGACTCGAGCATCTGGGTGGCGACGATCACCGGCTTGGCCGCCGTCCGGCACATCCGGACGAGCCGCTTCTGGATCGGCGGCACCGCCTGCACCGGCAGTTCCACCCCCAGGTCGCCGCGCGCCACCATGATGCCGTCGGAGACCGCGAGGATCTCGGCGAAGGCCTTCACCGCCGCCGGCTTCTCGATCTTGGACAGCACCGAGGCCCTGCCGCGGGCCAGTTCGCGCGCCTCGGTCACGTCCTCGGCGCGCTGCACGAAGGACAGCGCCAGCCAGTCGACGCCGAGCTGGCAGGCGAATTCCAGGTCCGCGCGGTCCTTCTCGGACAGCGCGGCCAGCGGCAGCACCACGTCGGGCACGTTGACGCCCTTGCGGTTGGAGATCGTGCCGCCGACCATCACGGTGCAATCGGCGAAATCGGGGCCGCACTGCTCCACCTTCAGGCGGATCTTGCCGTCGTTGACCAGGAGCGTCTCGCCCGGCGCCAGCGCGGCGAAGATCTCCCGGTGCGGCAGGCAGACGCGGGTGGCGTCGCCGTCGGTGGGGTCGAGGTCGAGCCGGAACTTCTGCCCCTCGGCCAGTTCCTGCGGCTCGGCGAAGGTGCCGACGCGCAGCTTCGGGCCCTGCAGGTCGGCCAGGATGGCGATCGGCCGGCCGGTATCGGCCTCGATCTTGCGGATGATCGCGTGGCGGGCGGCGATATCGTCATGGGTGCCGTGGCTCATGTTGAGCCGGAACACGTCGGCGCCCGCCTCGAAAAGCGCGCGGATGGTGTCGTAATCGGAGGAGGCGGGGCCCAGGGTGGCCACGATCTTCACATTTCGCAGGCGTCGCATCAGCCTTGTCCTTGTTCAACTTCATGTGTCGTGGTGGGCCGCGCCCTTAATGGCGGAATTCCTCCGCCCCGGCAACTGGCGCTTCCCGACCGAGGGGTTTAAGACCGCTGCTCACACGAACAGGTGAAACGCAGATGACGGAAGCCTATGAAATCCTCGGCGAGGCGCGACCCGGCCGCTGGCTGGTGACCTGCGACCACGCCACCAACCGGGTGCCGGACTGGGTGGCGGGCGGCGATCTGGGGATCGCTGCCGAGGACATGGCGCGCCACATCGCCTATGACGTCGGCGCCGCCGGGCTGACGCGGGCGCTGGCCGAGGCGCTCGACGCGCCGGCGATCCTGTCGGATTTCTCGCGCCTGGTGATCGACCCCAACCGCGGCGAGGACGACCCGACGCTGGTGATGCGGCTCTATGACGGCACGATCATCCCGGCGAACCGGGCGGCCGGCCCGGCCGAGGTCGAGGCGCGGCTGGCGGCGCTCTACCGGCCCTATCATGCGGCGTTGGCGCGGCTCGCGGCGCGGCGGCCGGACACGGTGATCCTGGCGATCCACAGCTTCACCCCTTGCCTGAAGGGGCGGGCGCCGCGGCCCTGGCAGGTCGGCGTGCTCTACTCCCATCACGATCCGCGGCTGTCGCAGGCGCTGCTGGCGCGGCTTTCGGCCGAGGCCGATCTCTGCGTCGGCGACAACGAGCCCTATCTGGGCCATCTGCCCGGCGACTCGATCGACCGCCATGCGCTGCGGCCGGGGCGGCACAACACGCTGATCGAACTGCGCAACGATCTGATTGGCACGGCGGCGACGCAGGCCGCCTGGGCGGCGCGGCTCGCGCCGATCCTGACCGCGGCGCTGGCCGATTTGGAGGCACCATGAGCCGCTACGCCGCCGCCATCTTCGATCTCGACGGGACGCTCTTGGACACCGAACGCCGGCTGATCGAGGCCGGCATCGCCGTTCTCGGCGAGATGGGCCATTCGGTCGGGCGCGAGTTCATGGTGACCCTCGTCGGCGTCGGCCCGGCCGAAGGGCACCGCAAGCTCTGCGACCACTTGGGCACCGAGCTCGACATGACGAGCTTCCGCGCCGCCTGGAACGGTGCCGCGCGGCGGGTGTCGGACGAGGTCATCCCGCTGATGCCGGGGGTCGCCGACCTTTTGGGTCGGCTCGACGCGCGGGCCCTGCCGCGGGCGGTGGCGACCAATTCGATGACCGCGAGCGCCTGGCACAAGTTGACGGCCGCGGGGATCGGGCGGCATTTCGCGCAAGCCCATGTGGTGGGCTACGACGCGGTGCCCGCGCCGAAGCCGGCGCCCGACGTCTATCTGGCGGCGGCCGAGCGGCTCGGGGTCGCGCCCACCGACTGCGTCGCCTTCGAGGATAGCGATGCCGGCGTCGCCGCCGCCCTTGCCGCGGGCATGGTGGTGGTCCACATACCTGACATGGCGCCCGCAAGCCGCCGCCCCGCGCATCACCGCGCCGGCTCGATCCTCGAGGGCGCGCGCGCCTGCGGGCTGATCGATTGACATCGGAGAGCCAGATGGACGACGCCACCCGCACCGAGCTTGAGGCCGCCGCCTTCCGCGCCCTGCGCGAGCATCTGATGGTGAAGCGCCCCGACGTGCAGAACATCGACCTGATGAACCTGGCCGGCTTCTGCCGCAACTGCCTGTCGCGCTGGTATCAGGAAGCGGCGAACGCCCGCGGCATCGGCATGACCAAGGACGAGGCGCGCGAGACCTTCTACGGCATGCCCTACGAGGACTGGCGGGCGGCGCATCAGACCGCGGCGGACGCCGACAAGCAGGCCGCCTTCGAGGCGGCCTTCCGCGCGAACGTGGGCGAGCCGGACAAGGGCTGAGCGGGGCTCAGCCGCCGGCGTCTTCGAAGCCCGGCGTGCCGCGCAGTTCGGGATGGCGGCGCAGATGGTCGGCGCGCAGCGCCTCTGACATCCTGCGTGAGCCGTCGTGGCTCCAGCCCGGCGGGGCGAGGCAATACAGCAGCCGCTGGCGCAGCGTCAGCCCGGGCCGGGTCGCGTCCTTCCAGATCGCCAGCCATTCGTGGAAGGCCACCCGCAGCGGGTTGAAGGTGCCGAGGTTGTGCACCAGCCCGTATTCCGGCTTGTCGTCCTCTTGCTCGGGCACGAAGGTGCCGAACAGCTTGTCCCAGACGATGAAGACACCGGCGTAATTCTTGTCGAGATAGCGCGGGTTGCGGCCGTGGTGGACCCGGTGGTGGCTGGGCGTATTCATCACCGCCTCGAACCAGCGCGGCAGCTTGCCGATCGCCTCGGTGTGGATCCAGAACTGGTAGATCAGGTTCAGCCCCTCGACGAAAAGCACCATGGCCGGGTGGAAGCCCAGCAGGATAAGCGGCGCCGAAAGCAGCATCATGAAGGTGAAGGTGCCGGTCCAGGTCTGCCGCAGTGCGGTGGTCAGGTTGTAGTGCTGGCTGGAATGGTGGTTCACATGGCTGGCCCAGACCCAGCGCGAGCGATGGCCGAAGCGATGCACCCAATAGTAGCGCAGATCGTCCAGCACGAAGCAGAGCACCACCACATACCAGGCGGTGCCGAGGTCGAGCGGCGTGAGCCGCCAGAGGAACAGGTAGAACCACCAGGTGACGAAGCCGAGCGCGATCCCCGCCGCCACATTGCCCGCCCCCATCATCAGCGAGGTCAGCGCGTCGCGCGTCTCGTAGCGGCCGCCGCGGTGACGCCAGGCGATCCAGCCGAATTCGAGCAGCACCAGCGCGATGAAGCCGGGCACGGCCAGTTGCACCACGTCGGGATAATGCGGGCCGGTCAGATCGGGGGTCATGTCGGGGCTCCTGTCAGGCGGGCGCGCCACAGCGGACGCTCCTCCGGCGTAAGGGCGAGGCGGATCTTCGGC
>JAKAJW010000466.1 GCA_021813645.1 Pseudomonadota bacterium
GGGCAGGCGCCGGCGCGATGCCCTCTTTGTGCCGCAATTCGGGAATATAATACTGTTATAACATATAGTTAACTAAATTCTTCGTTGGCGGCGGCGCATGCGGCCGGGTCCGGCCGAGGCAGCGGAGGGAATCGGATGTTTGGATTTCTGGGGCTTCTGAACCTGGTCGCCTTCGGCGTCGTCGTCGCGCCGCCCGGGGGCGAAGCCCAGGGCGAAACCGCGGGCGAAACCGGGGGCGAAGCCCGGGGCGCCGGGGCGGCGGCGGCCGGCGGCGATCCCCACGGCGCCCAAGCGGCGGTGGACCGCCTCGACGCCTACCGCGGCCGCGACGCCGCGCCACGGGCCGGTTCGTGCGGCGACCACAGCTTCCCGGGCGGCGCCGGCGACGACACGCTGTTCGGCGGCGCAGAGCCGGATGCCCTGTTCGACAGGGACGACCAGCCGCTGTGCCTTGGCGCGGGGGGTGATCGCCCCGTCTTGGGCGATTGGCCGGCGGCCGACGACCGCGCGACGATCCGCGACTTCGATCCGGCTTGGGACCGGATCGAGGTGCATTACGATCCCGCGCGGCACCCCGATCCTGTGGTCGACCTCCTGCCGGGCGCCGCGCCGGACGCCGTCTATGTCACGCTCGACGGCGAGCCTCTGGAGCTGGTGCTGAACGGTGTCGGGCTGACGCCCGCCGCGATCGAGCTGGTTCGGCTCCAGGCCTAGGCGGAAAAGAACGGCAGGAAGGCCCCGATGACCGCCTCCGGCACTTCCTCCATGGCGAAATGGCCGCTCTCGCAGCGGCTGTCGGTCACCTGCTCGGCCCAGGTTCGCCACAGCGCCGCCGGCTGGCCGAGCCGGGCGGGAAAGCCATGGGTCGACCACAGGAAATGCAGCGGCGCCGCGATCTTGTGCCCGGCCGCGCGGTCGGCCTCGTCCAGCGCGCGGTCGATCGTCGCCCCGGCGCGGTAATCGGCGCACATCGCGGCGATCCGCGCCGGCTCGCGGGCCTGGGCGCGATAGGTCGCCAGCGCCTCGGCCGGAAACACGTTCAGCGTCTTGTCGCGGGTCCAGCTTTGCAGCGTCCAGTCGATATAGGCCACCGGGTCGGCGCCGATCATCCGCTCGGGCAGCGGCGCGGGCTGGGCCAGGAATGTCCAGTGATAGGCCGCCAGCGCCAGTTCCGGCCCCCAATGCGCCCAGTAATCGGCGGTCGGCAGGATCTCGATGATGCCGAGCCGGCGCAGCCGCTCCGGCGCGTCGAGCGCAAGCCGATAGGCCACCCGTGCGCCGCGGTCGTGGCCCAGCACATCGGCCCGGCCGAGCCCCAGCGCGTCCATCAGCCCGATGATGTCGCGCGCCATCATGCGTTTCGAATAGGTCTCATGCGCCGGGTCGTCGGCCGGCGCCTCGCTGGCGCCATAGCCGCGCAGATCCGGGATCAGGACGCGGAACCGCGCGGTGAAGGCCGGCGCCACCCGGCTCCAGCACAGACCGTTCTGCGGATAGCCGTGCAGCAGGATCAGCGCCGGGCCGCGGCCGGCCTCCTGCAACGACAGCGTGATCCCATTGGCGCTGACGCGCCGGCGGGTGAAGCCTTCGATCGTGTTCATGCCTCCTCCCAAGGCTGTGGCGGGCAGTCGTAGCCGAGATAAAGCGGATGGCGCGGCGCGCCGGCCCGGGTCAGGCCGAGATGCCAGAGTCGGCGGCCCTGGCGGCGCAGCGCCGCCGCCACCGAGGCGCCGCGGTCGTGCAGCCCGCCGTGATTGCCCCAGCCGCAGAGGATCTGCCCCGCCTCGGCCGCGGTGGCGGCCAGCACCGCGTCGTTCTCCGCCCCGACCGGATCGGCGACCCGGCCGAGCGCCTGCGGATCGGTGGCGCGCCAGGCGAAGAGGTTGCAAACGGTGACGCCGCCGAAGCCCGCGGCCCGCGCCCGCCGCTCGCAGCGCGCCAGCGTCGGGTCGTTGGCGGCCTCGGTCGCGGTCGAAGGGTTGAGCAGCACGAACAGCAGCGCCGGCGCCGACCCGTCCCAGCGGCGGCCGAGCCGGTAGCGATAGGCCCCGCAGGGCGAATAGAGCGCGGCGGAACGGGTGCCCGCCGACTCGTGGCGGCGCTCGATCATGCCGCAGCATTGCCGGGCGGCGGCCTCGCCTGCAACCCCGGCCCGCCGGCGGCTGCCCGGTTGACAGCGCCGCCGCCGCAGGATCAGGCTGCCGCCATGACCGCGCGCCCCGACATCCATGACCGGCTTGCCGCCAGCCTGAAGGCGGCGCGGCGCTCCAAGGGGCTGAGCCTGGACGCGGTGGCCAAGCTCTCCGGCGTCAGCCGATCGATGGTCAGCCAGATCGAACGCGGCGAATCGAGCCCGACGGTGGCGACGCTGTGGAACCTGACCCAGGCGCTGCACGTCGATTTCGCCGGCCTGCTGGAAGGCCGCGCGGCGCCGGGGGTCGAGGTGGTGCGCGCCGACGCGGTGCCGATGATTGCCGGCCGCGGCACCGGCCTGCGCATCCGCATCCTGAGCCCGGCCGAGGATGCCGGCAGCCACGAGGTCTACGAACTGGTCTTCGCCGCCGGCGGCGCCCTGGTCAGCGATCCGCACGGCCCGGGCTGCCGCGAACATCTGACCGTGCTGGAAGGCGCGCTGGCCGTCACCTCCGGCGGCGAAGAGGCGCGGCTCGGCCCCGGCGACGTGGCCCGCTATGCCGCCGACCGTCCGCATGCGATCCGCGCCGAGGCGCCGGCGCGGGCGGTGCTGGTGGTGCAGAACAGCTGACGCATCCGTTATTTCGGATGTGGCTCCGATATCTTGACGGCCAAAGGGGCGGGGTGTAGCTCTCCGCCAAAACGGAGGCGCATCTGATATGTCGGAAACGACATCCCGCGACAAGGCATCCTTCCTGGCCAGGCTCGAGGCCGAGCTGGCCGACATCGCCGCCGAAGGGCTGATGAAGCGCGAGCGGCTCATCACCTCGCCGCAGGGCGGGCGGATCGCGCTCGCCGGCCGCAGCGGCACGGTGGTCAACCTCTGCGCCAACAACTACCTCGGCCTGGCCGACCATCCGGCGCTGGTCGCCGCGGCCAAGCGGGCGATGGACGATCACGGCTACGGCCTGGCCTCGGTGCGCTTCATCTGCGGCACCCAGGACATCCACCGCCAGCTCGAAACCCGGCTCGCCGGCTTCCTCGGCAAGGATGACGCGATCCTCTTCGCCGCCTGTTTCGACGCCAACGGCGGGCTGTTCGAGCCGCTGCTGGGCCCGGAAGACGCGGTGATCTCCGACGCGCTCAACCACGCCTCGATCATCGACGGCATCCGGCTCTGCAAGGCGCGCCGCTACCGCTACGCCAATTCCGACATGGCGGATCTCGAGGCGCAGCTGCAGGCCGCCCGCGCCGACGGCGCCCGCCATATCCTGATCGCGACCGATGGCGTCTTCTCGATGGACGGCTATCTCGCGAAACTGCCCGAGATCGCCGCGCTGGCCGAACGCTACGGCGCGCTGACCATGGTGGACGACTGCCACGCCACCGGCTTCATGGGGCCGCAGGGCCGCGGCACCCCGGCGCATTTCGGCGTCGAGATCGACATTCTCACCGGCACGCTCGGCAAGGCGCTGGGGGGCGCGCTCGGCGGCTATATCGCCGGGCCGCAGCCGGTGATCGACCTTCTGCGCCAGCGCGCCCGGCCCTATCTCTTCTCCAACGCCCTGCCGCCGGCCGTGGTCGGCGCGGCACTGGCCGCCCTCGATCTGGTCGAAGCGGCCGACGATCTGCGCGCCCGGCTCTTCGACAACGCCGCCTATTGGCGCCAGGGCCTCGCCGGGCTCGGCTTTCAACTCCTGCCCGGCGCCCATCCGATCGTGCCGGTGATGCTGGGCGAGGCGAAGCTCGCCCAGGCGATGGCGGCGGCGCTCGATGCGCGCGGGGTCTATGTCGCGGGATTCTTCTTCCCGGTGGTGCCGAAGGGCCGCGCCCGCATCCGCACCCAGATGAACGCCGCGCTGAGCCGGGATGATCTGGATTTCGCGCTCTCGGCCTTCGCCGAGGCGGGTCGGGAGGTCGGGGCGATATGACCAACGAAATGAAGGCGCTGGTGAAGGCGAAGCCCGAGCCGGGGCTGTGGCTCGAACACCGGCCGGTGCCCGAGATCGGGCCGGACGACGTGCTGATCCGGATCCGCAAGACCGGCATCTGCGGCACCGATGTGCATATCTGGAACTGGGACGACTGGGCGGCCCGCACGGTGCCGC
>JAKAJW010000306.1 GCA_021813645.1 Pseudomonadota bacterium
CGGGCGCCGAGCCGTTCGGCCAGCGCGATCTAGCGGGCGTTGTCGGGGGCGATCACCGAGGACAGCGGGACCCAGCCGAGCGTGTCATAGGCATAGGCGCGCAGCCGTTGCGCCGCCTCCAGCGCGAAGCCGCGGCCCTCGAACCCGTCGTAGACCGCCCAGCCGAGCTCGACCTCGGCCCAGCCCTCGGGGTTCCAGAAGCCGGCATGGCCGACATGGGCGCCGGTGTCGCGCTCGATGATGTGGAA
Organism: Pseudomonadota bacterium; assembly: GCA_021813645.1. Lineage (GTDB taxonomy): Bacteria > Pseudomonadota > Alphaproteobacteria > Rhodobacterales > Rhodobacteraceae > Solirhodobacter. The sequence goes on from JAKAJW010000306.1 coordinate 249, forward strand.
GAGCCCGTAGCCACGCAGCAGCCAGTGGCCGAGTTCGGCCGCGAAGGCGCGCCAGGCGGCGGCGCGGTTCAGCGGCCCGCCCATGTGCCGGCTGCGCTCGGTCGCCCAGAAGGCGGCCACGCTGTCGAAATCGGCGGCTTCGGGCGCGCGCAGGATCAGCCGCTCGGTGGTCAGCACCGGGGCGTGGATCAGCGCATTGCCGGGGGTGCGGGGGATCAGCGTCATTTCTTCTTCCCAAAGCCAGAGAGACCGGAGGGCAGCTTCATCCCGCCGCCGAGGCCCGGCAGGCCGCCCATGCCGCCGCCGAGGCCGCCGGGCAGTTTCGGCATCTTGCCCTTGGCCAGATCGGCCGCCGCCTTCAGTTCTTCGGGATTCATGTTGGCCAGGTCGGGCATGCCGCCGCCCTTGGCGAACATCCCCTTCATCGCCTGTTTCAGCATGCCGCCCTTGCCGAGCTTCTTCATCGTGTCGGCCATCTGGCGGTGCATCTTCAAAAGCTTGTTCAGCTCCGACACGTCGAGCCCGGCACCGGCGGCGATCCGGCGCTTGCGCGAGGCGGCGAGCAGGTCGGGGTTGGCCCGCTCCTTCTTGGTCATCGAGTTGATGAGCGCGATCTGCCGCTTCAGCATCGTGTCGTCGAGGCCCGCCTGCTCGGCCGCCTTCGACATCTTGCCCATGCCGGGCAGCATTCCCATGATCGACTGCATGCCGCCCATCTTCAGCATCTGCTCGAGCTGGGCCTTCAGGTCGTTCATGTTGAACAGGCCCTTCTGGAAGCGCTTCATCGCGCGTTCCATCTGCTCGGCCTCGAGCGTCTCCTGCGCCTTCTCGACCAGGGCCACGATGTCGCCCATGCCGAGGATGCGGCCGGCGACGCGTTCCGGCTCGAAGGTCTCGAGCGCGTCCATCTTCTCGCCGAGGCCCACGAAGCGGATCGGCTTGCCGGTCACCGCGCGCATCGACAGCGCGGCGCCGCCGCGGCCGTCGCCGTCCATCCGGGTCAGCACGACGCCGGTGATGCCCACCTTGCCGTCGAACTCGGTGGCGACGTTCACCGCGTCCTGGCCGGTGAGGCCGTCGACCACGAGCAGCGTCTCGCGCGGGCTGACGGCGTCGCGGACCGCCTGCACCTCGTCCATCAGCACTTCGTCGATGTGCAGCCGGCCCGCGGTGTCGAGCATGTAGACGTCGTAGCCGCCGAGGCTCGCCTGGGTCTTGGCGCGCTTGGCGATCTGCACGGCGCTTTCGCCCTTCACGATGGGCAGGGTGTCGACGCCGATCTGGGCGCCGAGGATCTGCAGCTGCTCCATCGCCGCCGGGCGGTTGGTGTCGAGCGAGGCCATCAGCACCCGCTTGCCGTTCCTTTCGGTCAGCCGCTTGGCGAGCTTGGCCGTGGTGGTCGTCTTGCCCGAGCCCTGCAGGCCGACCATCAGGATCGGCGCCGGCGGATTGTCGATCTTCAGCGCATCGGCCGGGCCCTGGCCGGCGAGCACGTCAATCAGCGCGTCATGGACGATCTTGACGACCTGCTGGCCGGGCGTGACCGATTTGGTCACCGCCTGGCCGGTGGCTTCTTTCTGCACCCGGGCCACGAAGTCGCGCGCGACCGGCAGCGAGACGTCGGCCTCCAGCAGGGCGGTGCGCACCTCGCGCAGCGCGGTCGCCACGTCGGCATCCGACAGCGCGCCCTGCTTGGTCAGCCGGTCGAACACGCCGCCAAGGCGGGCGGAGAGGGTCTCGAACATGCACGGCCTCCTTCGGTTGCACTTGCCCGGATCTAGTCCCGGACGCTCCAAACGCCAACGTCACCCGCGGGCGCGACGCGCTGGCGGATGGCGATCCCGGGCCATGCCCAAGGGACCGGGGGCTTTGACGGACCTCCGGATCGGCCGGGCTATAGGCCGCGGCGGCGCGAAGGTCAAGCTTGGTGCTGGGTGCGGCTGTCCTGCGGCGCCTCGGCGCGCTCGTCCAGGCCGTAGTCGCGCAGCACCTGGGCGACCCGCAGCCGGTAGCCGGCGAAGGTGCCGGAGCGGCCGGCGGCCTGGGCGGCGCGGTGCTGCGGGCGGTTGCGCCAGGCGGCGACGGCGGCCTCGTCGCGCCAGAAGGAGAGCGACAGCAGTTTCTCCGGGTTGCTCAGCGAGCGGAAACGCTCGACCGACAGGAAGCCGTCGATCTGCTCCAGCTCCGGCTTCAGCTGCGCGGCGATGTCGAGATAGCCGTCGAGCTTGCCCTCGGCCGGGATGACTTCGAAGATGACGGCGATCATGGGGTCTCCTGCGGATCGGCGATCGGTTGTGGCGACAAGGCTTGGGCGAGCGCGGGGCGCGTTGCAAGGGCGCAGTGCCTCGGCGCGGCGCGGTTGCGCCGCCAGTTGCGATGCAGACATCTTTCGGTCATGATCGAAGCATGAGGGAAGGGCCCGACATTTCCGGCACCGCGGCGCTGATCGGCGATCCGGCGCGCGCCAATATGCTGGCCGCGCTGATGGGCGGCCGGGCGCTGACCGCGACCGAGTTGGCCGCCGAGGCGGGGGTGAGCGCGCCGACCGCCTCGGAACATCTCAAAAAGCTGGCGGCGGGCGGCCTGGTGGCGGTTCGGCCGCCGGGCCGGCACCGCCATTTCGCGCTCGCCGGGCCCGAGGCGGCCGGGCTGGTCGAGGCGCTGATGGGCTTCGCTGCGACGCGTGGGGGGGCGCGCTTCCGCCCCGGCCCGCGCGATCCGGCGCTGCGCGCGGCGCGAGTCTGCTACAACCATCTGGCCGGCGAGGCCGGCGTGCAGCTTTACGACAGCCTGCGGGCGCGCGGCTTCGTCACGCTCGGGGCCGAGGGGCTGCGGCTCAGCCCCGCGGGAGAAAGCTTCGTCGCCGGGCTCGGGCTCGACCTCGCGGCGCTGAAGGCGCAGCGCCCGGCGCTCTGCCGCGAATGCCTGGACTGGAGCGAGCGGCGCAGCCATCTGGCCGGCAGCCTGGGCCGGGCGCTCTACGACCGGATGCAGGCCCTGGGCTGGATCGAGCGGCTGGGCGACAGCCGGGCGGTGCGGTTCCGCGGCACCGGGCGGCGCGCCTTCGACGCCGCTTTTCCCGCGACGTCCGGCTAGGCGGGCGGGGCCGGTCCACCGCGATCTTCCCGCCCGCGCGCCCCAAATGCAGGCGCAGGCTGGACGCGGCGGCGCAGCCGATTAGTTAATCGGCTGCGAACAGGGGGGCTCGATGGACCACGGCATCATCTATGTCGCGCAGGGGGCGGGCTATCTCGACCTTGCGGAGCGTTCGGCGGCGAGCGTCGCGGCGCATAATCCCGGCCTGCCGATGCTGCTTTTCACCGATCAGCCGGCGGTCAAGCCGGGGCTCTTCGCCGAAGTGCGGCCGATCCCGGCCGGCGGGCCGACGCCGAAGCTCGCCTGCCTCGCCGAAAGCCCCTTCGCGCGGACGCTCTACCTCGACTGCGATACGCTGGCGCTCGCCCCCTTCGCCGATCTCTTCGCCCTGCTCGACCGGTTCGAGCTGGCGGTGGCGCATGACGTGCGCCGCACCTCGGCCCTGATCCGCGAGGGCCATGCGGTCGATCCGCCCTATGCCTTCCCGCAGATGAACTGCGGCGTTTTGCTCTACCGCCGGTCGCCGGCGATGACCGCCTTCCTGGCGGAGTGGCGGCGGCGCTACCGGGTGGCCGGGCGGGCGCGCGATCAGATCAGCTTCCGCGACCTGCTGTGGCAGAGCGACATCCGCTTCTACGTGCTGCCGCCCGAGTTCAACTTGCGCCGGGTGACGATGATGGACGCCTGGGAGCCCTTGGACGCCCGGCCGACGCTGCTGCATTCGCACCGGCTGCTGCAGCATCTGCGCGGCGCCGAGGAGCGTCTCGACGATCTGCCGGCGATCATGGCGGCCGAGCGGCAGGCGCGGCTCGCCGAATGGCAGGCGCTGGGGATCGAGCCGCCCGGCGTGGCGCCCGCCGAACCGTTCCACGCCGCCGAGGCGGTGGCCGGGCGCG
>JAKAJW010000127.1 GCA_021813645.1 Pseudomonadota bacterium
GGCGCAGGCCGGGCCGGGGGTGATCTCGAGTTGTTCGAGCAGGCGGCGGAAGCCCGGTTCGGGCAACGGCTTGTTGACGATCAGCCCCATGGCGCCGTTTTCGGAATGGGCGCAGACCAGGATCAGCGAGGTTTCAAATCGCGGGTCGCCCATGCCGGGCATGGCGATCAGGAACTTGCCGGTGAGGTCCATGGAATCAGGCACGAAGGTCATAAGGTCAAAATGGGGTCGCAGGGGGGCCGGCTGCAAGGGGGTGCGCGCGGCAAGTTCGGCAGGGTTTCGCCCGAAAGTGACTTTTCACCGCCGCCGTCTCACGGCAAGCTCCGCCCATGCGCCTGAGCTCTCTTCCGCCCTTTGCCGCCCTGGCCCGGCTCGCCCTGGCCCGGTTTGCGCTGGCCGTTTTCGCGCAGGCCCCGTTCGCCTTGGGGCAACCGGCCGCAGCGGTGCCGTTGACGCCAGAGGAGATCGTCCAGGCCCGGATCCTGCCCGGCTGGCGGCTGACCGACGGCAATCAGATGGCGGCGCTGGAGCTGACGCTGGCGGATCACTGGAAGACCTATTGGCGGGCGCCGGGCGATGCCGGCATTCCGCCGAGCTTCGACTGGGCGGGTTCGGAGAACCTGGCGCGGGTGCGTTTTCACTGGCCCCGGCCGGAGCTGTTCCGGCTGAACGGCGAGACCAGCGTGGGCTACCTGAACCGCCTGGTTCTGCCGATCGAGTTCGTGCCGCAGCAGAGCGGCGCGCCGGTGGCGGTAAAGGCCAAGGTGCGGATCGGCGTTTGCAACGACATCTGCGTGCCGGTGGAGCTGAATCTGGCGGCCGATCTGACCGGGCCGGGGGCGACCGATCCGGCGATCGAGGCGGCGCTGGCGGCGGCGCCGGAGCCGGCGGCGGCGGCGGGCGTCACCGGCTTCCGCTGCGCGCTGCGGCCGATCTCCGACGGGCTTCATCTGGTCGCCCGGATCGCCATGCCGGCGCTGGGCAGCGGAGAGACGGCGCTGTTCGAGACTGGCGACCCGGCGATCTGGGTCGGCGCCACCAAGACCCTGCGCCAGGGGGGCGATCTGGTCGCCGAGGCCGATCTGGTGCCCGATGGCGCGGCGCCTTTCGTGCTGGACCGCTCACGGATCCGCATCACCGTGCTGGCCTCGGGCCGCGCGGTCGAGCTGGACGGCTGCCCGGCCCAGGACGGCTAGCCGTGCCGCTCGCCGCCGTGGCGGCTTTGCGATTTTGCGATGGCTTCCCATACCCCTGGTTGTGGCCGTGACGATGGTCATGCAAAAATGCCACAACGGCCCGCCCACGGCGGCGCGCCACTATGTCTCGTTCTGATTGCGTATATGGTTTCTGTGGGTGGGAAGACGCGTCGGGCGGGAGAAGGTATGGGCTATCCAGGGCTTGGCCTCGGGGCAGGCTGAACATTGCGCACTTGGCCACGGTCGGGGGTGCGGGCAAATGCCGGGGCGGCGGGGTGCCGCCGGCGGACCGCGGACCTAGGCACTTCCTATTCTGCAGATTGTAACGACTGGCCGGACCGGCCGGTCCGCCTTTGAGTGTTTTGGAGAAAGAGCAATGTTTCGAGCCATTGCCCAACACGCGCCCTTCGCGATCCTTGTGGTCGACGGCGAGGGCGAGGTGGTTTACGGCAACGACGAAGCGGCGCATTTGCTGGGGCGGACCCGGGAAGAATTGGCCGGGGCCAAGGTGACGACCACGCAGCAGGGCCGGGTCAGCCTGGCCGGCCTCGACATTCCGGAAAGCTATGTCTCCGAGACCGGCTGCGACATCGTGGTGCTGCCCTCGCCTGGCGGGCGGCCACGGCACTGCGAAATCCGGCGCAGCCCGGTCGTCAACCGTCGGGGCAAGGGCTATACGACCTTGGTGCTGGACGACGTGACCGCGCGGGTGGACGCCCAGCGGGCGCTGCGCAATCAGGAAAAGCGCTGGAACCTGGCGCTGTGCGGCAGCCTGATCGGGGTCTTTGAGTTCGATCTGGTCAGCGGCCGGGGCAGTGCCTCGGACATCTGGTTCCAGCTCATCGGCATCGACAATTCCGAAGGGCTCGATTCCGAAGCGGAATGGCACCGCCGGGTGCATCCGGAGGATATGGCCGGGGTGCTGGCCGCCGATGCTGAATGTTTCGCGGGGCGGGCGGACGTGTCGGAAGCCAAGTATCGGATGTGGGTCGGGCCGGACGGCGAACCGAAGGAGTGGCGCTGGATGCGCTCGATCCTGCGGGTGACCGAGCGCGGCGCCGACGGCCGGCCGACAAATGTGCTGGGCACGATGATCGACATCACGGCGCTGGAGGAGGCGGCGGCGCTGGCACGGCAGAAGGAGGCCGAGCTGGAGATGCTGATTGCCCATGCGCCGGTGGCCATGGCGGTGCTGGCCCCGGACGGCCGCTTCCTGTTCCAGAACGAAGGCTGCTGCCGCGCCCTGGGCTATTCGCCCGAAGCGCTGGCCGAGATGAGCTTCTGGACCCTGGGCGAACAGCAGATGCTGGCTGAGCTGGAGCGCGAGGTGGCCGGTCTGGGCGGGGACACCGGCAGCTACCATGCCGAAAAGACCTATCAGCGGCCGGATGGCACGGCCGCCGATTTCTCGATCCGGATTTCGCGGATCAGCGACGACCGGCCAGGCCGGACCCGGTTGATCGTGCAGATGATCGACATCACCGAGCAGCGGCGGCTGGCGCGGCTGAAGGACGATTTCGTCGCCACCGTGAGCCATGAGCTGCGTACCCCGCTGACCTCGTTGCAGGGCGCGCTCGGTCTGATGCAGGGGCTGCCCTTCGACCGCGATCCCGAGCTGTTGCGCCGGCTGCTCGACCTGGCCAGCCGCAATGGCGCGCGGTTGTTGACGCTGGTCGAGGACCTGTTGGACTTCCAGCGGCTTGGCACCGCCCAGCTGCCGGTCAGGCTGGAGCCGGTCGATGCGGTCGAGGTGGTCGGCGAAGCCCTGGCCGCGGGCCGGGTGCTGGCCGCCAAGTTCGGCGTCCGGCTGGAGATGCAGGCGCCGGAGGCCGCGATCATGGTGCAGGCCGATCCGGAGCGGCTGAAGCAGGTGGTGGTCAACCTGCTTTCGAATGCGGCGAAGTTCTCGGCCGCCGACGATCGGGTGACCCTGGCCGTCGCCCCCGAAGCCAAGGGTTGCGTGATCTCGGTGACCGACCACGGCCGCGGCATCTCGGCAGAGTTCAGCAAGCGGATCTTCACGCCCTTCGCGCAGCAGGACGAACATCTTTCGCGTGACCGCGAGGGATCCGGCCTCGGCCTGGCCATCGCCAAGCGCATGGTCGAGCGGATGCTGGGCGAGATCGGCTACGAGTCGCAGCCGGGCGAGCGGACCACTTTCTGGGTGCGTCTGCCGCTGCTGCGGGCCTGATGGCGCTTGGCCTGGGCGGCCGGCCGCCCGGTCACTTGCGCCGCTTGTGCTCTTCCAGGCGGGGGAAGATCTCGACGAAGTTGCAGGGCCGGTGGCGGTAGTCGAGCTGAAGCGACAGGATCTCGTCCCAGGCGTCGCGGCAGGCGCCGGGCGAGCCGGGCAGGGCGAAAAGATAGGTGCCGCCGGCCACGCCGCCGGTGGCGCGCGACTGCACCGCGGAAGTGCCGATCTTCTGCATCGAGACGATGGTGAAGACGGTGGCGAAGGCCTCGATCTCTTTCTCGTAGACGTCGCGGTGCGCCTCGACGGTGACGTCGCGCCCGGTGAGGCCGGTGCCGCCGGTGGAGATGATTACGTCGATCCCGGGATCGGCGACCCAGGCGCGCAGCTGGGCGGCGATGGCCGCGCGGTCGTCGGGCAGGAGGTGGCGGGCGGCCAGGAGGTGGCCGGCCGCGGTCAGGCGCTGGACGAGGGTGTCGCCGGAGCGGTCGTCGGCCGCGGTGCGGCTGTCCGACACGGTCAGGACGGCGATGCGGGTGGGGATGAAGTCTTTCGTCTCGTCGATGCGGCTCATGGCAGGTCCCGAAGCTTGGCCTGGAGGGAAAGGAGATCGGCCCAGGCCTCGCGCTTGGCGGCGGGATTGCGCAAGAGATAGGCGGGATGGGTCATCGGCAGCACCGGCAGGCCGAGCGCCTGGGTCCACTGGCCGCGCAGCCGCAGGATGCCGCGACGGCCCAAGAGCGCGGCGCAGGGCGTGTTGCCCATCAGCACCAGGACTTGCGGCCGGGCCAGCGCGATATGCCGTTCGGTGAAGGGCAGCATCATGGCGAGCTCTTCCGGCGCCGGT
>JAKAJW010000019.1 GCA_021813645.1 Pseudomonadota bacterium
TGCAGGACGAGTTCGGCCTCACCTATCTCTTCATCAGCCACGACCTGTCGATGGTGCGCCACATCGCCGACCGGGTGGCGGTGATGTATCTCGGCAAGATGGTCGAGCTCGCCCCGCGCGACGCGCTCTACGACGCGCCGCTGCACCCCTATACCGAGGCGCTGCTCTCGGCGGTGCCGGAGCCGGACCCGACCTTGGAGAAAACCCGCGAGCGGATTATCCTGATGGGCGACGTGCCCTCGCCGGCCAATCCGCCGAAGGGTTGCAACTTCTGCACGCGCTGCCCCAAAGTCATGCCGATGTGCAAGGAGATCGAACCGGAATTCCGCGAGGTCGAGCCCGGCCGTTTCCTGGCCTGCCACCTCTACGACCCCCAAGACCAGAAGGCCGCCGGAACAACCGGTGGCTCCGAGGCAAAATCGGAGCACTTCCAACAAGGAGAGGAAGCATGAAACTAAGAACGTTCCTGATGGGCGCCGCAGCGATGCTGGTTGCCGCGCCGGCGCTGGCCGCCGGCCGTGGCAGCGAGGGCGAGTTGAAGCTGCTCTATTGGCAGGCGCCGTCGATCCTGAACCCCTACCTGTCGTCGGGCACCAAGGATCTGGAAGCCTCCTCGGTCGTGATCGAGCCGCTGGCCCGCTACAACCCCAAGGGCGAGATGGTGCCCTATATCGCCGCGGAGATCCCGACGCTGGCGAATGGCGGCATCTCGAAGGACCTGACCTCGATCACCTGGAAGCTGAAGCCCGGCCTGAAGTGGTCGGACGGTTCGGCGGTGGCCGCGGATGACGTGGTCTTCACCGGCGAATACTGCATGGATCCGAAGGGCGGCTGCGCGCAGCTGTCGCACTTCCAGAACGTCGACAAGATCGAAGCGGTCAACCCGGAAACCGTGAAGATCACCTTCAAGTCGCCGATGCCCGACCCCTACGGGCCGTTCGTGTCCTATGAATCGCCGATCCTGCAGAAGAAGCAGTTCGCCAACTGCCTGGGCGCCAACGCCCCGACCTGCACCGCGGCCAACTTCGGCCCGATCGGCACCGGCCCGTTCGAAGTCACCTCGTTCAAGCCGAACGACGTGATCACCTACAAGGCCAACCCGAACTACCGCGACCCGAACGAGCCGGCCTTCGCCACGATGACCCTGAAGGGTGGCGGCGATGCGGCGGCGGCGGCGCGTGCGGTGTTCCAGACCGGCGAATACGACTACGCCTGGAACCTGCAGCTCTCGCCCGACGTTCTGAAGGGCATGACCGGCGCCGGCGCCAAGGGCCATGTCGTGGCCGCCTTCGGCAGCCTCGTCGAGCGGCTCGAGATGAACCTCACCGACCCCTCGGCCACCCTGCCGGCGGACGTACGCTCCACCGCCAAGGCGCCCAACCCGATCCTGTCGGATGAGCGCGTGCGTCAGGCCCTGTCGATGGCGATCGACCGCAACCTGCTCGTCGAAGTGGGCTACGGCGCGGCCGGCAAGCCGACCTGCAACCTGGTCCCAGCCCCGGCGGCCTATGCCTCCGACAACACCGCCTGCCTCAAGCAGGACATCGCCGGCGCCAAGAAGCTGCTCGACGAAGCCGGCTGGAAAGTGGGCCCGGACGGGATCCGCGAGAAGGACGGCAAGAAGCTGGTGCTGACCTACCAGACCTCGACCAACGCCGTGCGTCAGGACTTCCAGTCGCTGATCAAGCAGTGGTGGAAGGAAATCGGGGTCGACACCCAGCTGAAGAACATCAACGCTTCGGTGTTCTTCGGTGGCGACCCGGGCAGCCCGGACACGTTCCAGAAGTTCTACACGGACGTGGAAATGTACGCCAACAACTTCTCCGGCACCGACCCGCAGACCTACATGTCGATGTACACCTGCGACAAGGCTCCGCGCCCGGCGACCCAGTGGCAGGGCGAGAACATCAACCGCTACTGCGACAAGCACTATGACGAGCTCGTCGCCGAGCTGGGCAAGACCGCCGATCCGGCCAAGCGCGAAGCGCTTGTGAAGGAAATGAACGACATGCTGACCAAGGACAGCTACACGATCGTTCCGCTGGTCTGGCGCGGCACCACCTCGGGTGTGGCCAACTCGATCGAGAACGAGCAGATCAACCCGTGGGACAGCGAGCTGTGGAACATCGCAGCCTGGACCCGCAAGAAGTGATCTGACCAAGCGGCCGCCCTCGCCTCGTGCGGGGGCGGCCTTTCTATTGCCCCTCTCCGGCCTGACCTAGCCAGACCGACTTGCCGAGGCACCCATGCTCAATTTCACCATCCGACGGCTGCTCCTCTCGATCCCGGTGCTTCTGCTCATCAGTTTGATCATTTTTCTCCTGCTCAACCTTGCCCCCGGCGATCCGCTGGCCAACCAGCCGCTGACCATTCCGCCGGAAGTGCGCCAGAAGATGAAGGAGGCGCTCGGCCTCGGCGCGCCGATCTACGTGCGGTATCTGCTGTGGCTGAAACAGTTCTTCTGGGTCGAGCCGCTCCACGCCTTCGACTGGGTCTTCGGCACCCATTTCAGCGCCGGAATGCAGCGCATCCTGTCCTGGCAGTTCCGCTCGCCGGTGTTCGACGTCATCATCCAGCGCCTGCCGCAGACGCTGACCGTGGTCGGCATGTCCTACCTGATCGGCGTGCTGATCGCGCTGCCGATCGGCGTGATCTCGGCCTACCGGCAGTATTCCTGGTTCGACCAGGCCGGCACCTTCGTCGCCATGGTCGGCTATTCGGTGCCGACCTTCTTCACCGGCGTGCTGCTGATCGTCATCTTCTCGGTCGAGCTCGGCTGGTTCCCCTCGATCTACGACACCACACTGAAGGTGGTCGACTGGCAGAGTTTCGTGCTGCAGGTGAAGCAGATGGTGATGCCGGTGACGGTGCTCGCCCTCTATAACGCCGCGCAGATCTCGCGCTTCATGCGCGCCTCGATGCTCGACAACCTGCATCAGGACTACGTGCGCACCGCCCGCGCCAAGGGCATGGGCGAACGCGTCGTGGTGCTGACCCATGTGCTGCGCAACTCGCTGATCCCGGTCGTCACCGTGATCGCGCTCGGCGTGCCGACCATCTTCGGCGGCGCCATCATCACCGAGCAGGTGTTCAAGGTGAACGGCCTTGGCCAACTCCTGATCACCGCCATCTATGCCGACGACGTGCCGATGGTGCAGACGCTGACCTTCATCTTCGCCGTGCTGATCGTGCTCTTCAACCTGATCGCCGATATCCTCTACGGCCTGCTTGACCCGCGGATCCGCTATGACTGACGCCACCACCTCCTCCCCCGCCGTCGCCGCCCTGCCGCCGCCGCGCAGCCAATGGCGCGACGTCTGGGCCCAGTTCCGCACCCATAAGGGCGCACTCATCGGGCTCGGCGTGCTGGCGCTGATCCTCCTCTTCGTGGTGATCGGCCCGCTGATCTGGCACATCGGGCCCGAACAGATGCCTTCGGACGCGCTGACGTTGATCCGCTCCAAGAACAAGGGGCCGACCTGGCTGCATCCACTCGGCACCGATCAGCTCGCCCGCGACGAGCTTGCCCGCGTCATGGCCGGCGGCAAGATCTCGATCGCGGTCGGCCTCACCGCCATGGTGCTGTCGATCTTCCTCGGCACCCTGGTCGGCGTGCTCTCGGGCTATTTCAAGCGGCTCGACGGGCCGCTGATGCGGCTCACCGACCTGTTCCTGGCGCTGCCGCTCTTGCCGCTGCTGCTGGTGATGATGATGCTGTTCCGCGACTCCATCGCCCGTGCGCTGGGGCTCGAGGCCGGTACCTTCATCCTGATCGTCAGCGCCATCGGCCTGACCAGCTGGATGCAATGCGCCCGCGTCGTGCGCGGCGAGGTTCTGGCGCTGAAAGAGCGCGAGTTCGTGCTGGCCGCCAAGTCGATCGGCACGCCGCCGCGCCGGATGATCCTGCGCCACATCCTGCCCAACGTGATGAGCCCGGTGATGGTCGCCGCCACGCTCGGCATCGCCAACGCGATCATCACCGAATCCGCGCTGTCCTTCCTCGGCCTCGGCTTCCCGCCGGACTTCCCGACCTGGGGCCGGCTGCTCTACGACGGCGTCGACCTGATGCAGGACAATCCCGGCCTGGTGCTCTGGCCCGGCATCGCCATCTCGCTCACCGTGCTGTCGGTGAACTACATCGGCGACGGCCTGCGCGACGCGCTCGACCCGCGCATCCGCGGCCGCTGAGACCGCTGCGGCCGGCCGCCCCCGCGGCCGGCCCATGCTTCCC
>JAKAJW010000359.1 GCA_021813645.1 Pseudomonadota bacterium
CCATTTGGCGCTTTGCGCGATGTTCGGTTGCACGACGCGGATATGTGCGCCGCGCTCCGACGGGGGATCTGATAAAGCAAGGCGCGCAACGCCGAAACCGGCCACGGTGACCGCAATTGCGGTGGCGCTGGCGAAACGGATGACCTGCAACCTGCGAGCGGGCGCGCGGAAAGCCAGCCCGACCAGTGCTGAACAAAGCACCAAGAGGAACCCCAGCCCATAGCTGCCGACCAGAGCGGCCACTTGTGCGATGGGCAACCAGTCGGCCAGCGTGTAGGCGGCAAGGTTCCAAGGAAACCCCGTCAGAACGTGCCCCCGGAGCCATTCAAGGCCGGTCCAGCTTGTCGCGAGCGAAAGAGCCAGCGGCAATCCGGCGCGCGCCATTCGGGAGGCAAGGGCACAAGCCACAGCCGGAAACACGGCCAGCAGCGCCGCAAGACCGAGGACGGCAGGCAAGGCCAACCATCCGAACCGGTCCGCCTCGACCTGAAAACTCTCCGTGATCCAGAAGAGCCCGGGTATGAACTGGCCCAAGCCAAACAGATATCCCAGTCGAAACGCGACAGGCCACGGCGTGCCGTGCAACATAATTGCCAGCACAGCGAAGGCGATCAGCGCAAACGGCAGGATCGAATATGGCGGCAAGGCCAGTACAAGTATGGCGCCAGCGGCCAGGGCCATACCCAAACTGGGTAGTCCTTGAAGCAGCTTTCTGCCGGAAAAGGGATGTGCCTCTGAAGTGATCAATCCTGCGAAAGCCCCCGTCTTAAGACGGGAGGGCTAATTGCTCTAGCTACTTGAGGTGCAAGGTATGCGTTTCTGGATCACGGCAATGTCAGAGTGTCCAGACCTGTTGGTCGACTTCGAGGGGCCGATCCGAAGCCTCGCAAGATGAACGGCGCAGAGCTTGTCGCGCTTTCGGCCCAAACCGTGCGCTGTTGACGGCTCTTTGATTTGTCTCGTCGGCAAGACGACGATACTGCCCATTCCGAAACGTAGGTGAAGGAGTGATCCATGGCCGAAGAACGGATCGGGCGACGGGCTTTGTTGGGCGGAGCAGTCGGGATGGCAGGTCTTGCGGCCCTACCAGCCTTGGCGCAGGACGGCACGACCGAGTTTCAGGCTCCTGTATCCGGCAGCGTGCGGAACAACGTGTCCAGCTTCCGGATGCCTCAGTGGCGGGACTATTTTGAGAATACCAAGGGCGGTGCGATTCTGGCGGACACCAAGTCACGCGCACTGCATTATTGGTCAGAGGATCAGTCGACCTACCGGCTCTATCCCTCTTCAGTCCCTCTGTCCGAGGAACTGACACGGCTCGGGCGGACCGAAATTGTCCGCAAGGCCGTGAACCCACCGTGGCGTCCGACGGCTTCGATGTTGGAGCGCAACCCGGACTGGCCGAAGATGGTCGAAGGCGGATCCAAGGACAACCCGCTTGGTGTCCGCGGAATGTATCTGTCCTGGCCTGCCTATTTGATCCACGGCACCCATGATACCCGGAAGATAGGTCGTAGATCATCGAACGGGTGCATCGGCCTCTACAATGAGCATGTCATTGAACTCTATGATTTGGCGCAGGTTGGCACTCAGGTGCTGCTGATCTAGGTCTATGGCTTTCTGAACGCATCAGGCTGACGTCGCCCGAAAGCTGGGCGGAAGGCGGGCTGATGTTTGCTTGCTTTCGCTAGGTCAAGTGTCCTCAGCCCACTAGCACGGTCGACAACAGGTTCACGTTCAGCACGATGATCACGGCGGCGATCAGCCAGCAAAGGCCGGTCAGCCAGCGGGGGGCGACCAGTTCGCCCATCTTGGCGCGGCTGGCGGTGAACATCACCAAGGGCACGATGGCGAAGGGAAGCTGGAATGACAGCACGACCTGGCTCAGGATCAGCAGTTCGCCTACGCCGCCGCTGCCGTAGAGCAGAATCACGAAGATCGCCGGGATGATCGCAAGGCCCCGGGTGATCAGGCGTCGCGCCCAAGGGGCGATGCGCAGGTTGATGAAGCCTTCCATCACGATCTGTCCGGCCATTGTGGCGGTGACAGTGGAGTTCAGACCGGCGCACAAAAGCGCTACGCCGAACAGGACCGGCGCGAGCGACGAACCGAGCAAGGGCTCCAGCAACAGATGCGCCTTGTCAATTTCGGCTACGTCGTTTTGCCCCACCGTGTAGAAGGCAGCAGCGGCCAGGATCAGGATCGATGCATTGATCGTCAGCGCGAACATCAGGGCGATGGTGCTGTCCCAAGTAGCCAACCGCAGCGCCTCACGCTTTGCCGGCAGATCCAGTCCAAAGGCGCGGGTCTGAACGATGCCCGAATGCAGGTAAAGGTTATGCGGCATGACCGTCGCCCCTATGATGCCGAGCGCGAGGTAAAGCATCGTCGGGTTGTTGAATATCTCGCGGCTTGGGGCAAAGCCTGCGATGACTTCGCCCCAGACCGGATCGGCCTGCGCGATCAGCACGACGAAACAGGCGGCGATCAGCGCCATCAGCGAGATGATCAGCGCCTCTATCCAGCGAAAGCCCTTGTTCTGCAGCCACAGGATCAAGAACACATCGGCGGCGGTGATAAAGATGCCGATCTCCAGCGGAATCCCGAATAGCAGATTCAGGCCGATGGCGGTTCCGATAACCTCGGCCAGGTCGGTTGCGATGATCGCCAGTTCGGCAAAGATCCAGAGTGGTACAGACATCCATTTCGGAAAGGCATCGCGGCAGGCCTGCGCCAGATCGCGGCCCGAGGCTACCGCCAGCCGCGCGCAGAGAGACTGCAGGAGGATCGCCATGATGTTCGACAGAAGCGCGACGAACAAGAGCGTGTAACCGAACGCCGCGCCACCCGCGAGCGAGGTCGCCCAGTTGCCGGGGTCCATATAGCCCACCGCCACCAGGTAGCCGGGGCCTATGAAGGCGAGGAACCGGCGGAACCGGCTGGTGCCACCGTTTCCGACCGCGATGGTGCGGAAGACTTCGGAAAGGGAGGGGGTCTCGCTTTCCTGCCGCCAGGCATTGGTCGTCATGGCTCTTGGCACTCCCGGCTTGACCACGATCCCTACAAGACGTGGCACATAAAGTTAGATAATGCTAACATTCTGCCCCGCGCCTTTACTTGTCAATCCATCCCGTGCGACACTGCACGGATGACAGAGTTAGATCCTGAAACCCATGCCACGTCGGATGACCGGCCCGCGGACCTGCGCGCCGGGGCGTTTCAAGGTGTGCGCGAAGCCCGGCGCAATGAACTGGCCGAGGACTACGTCGAACTGATCGCCGAACTGATCCACGATCAGGGCGAGGCGCGCCCGGTGGACATCGCCGCCCGGCTTGGCGTGAAGGTGCCGACCGTGAGCAAGACCCTGGACCGTCTCGCGCGCGAGGGGCTGATCACCCGCGCGAAGTATCGGTCGGTCTTTCTGACAGACGCGGGCCGCGCGCTGGCCAAAGAATGCCGGCGTCGGCACGAGATCGTCTTGCGCTTTCTCATCAGCCTCGGCCTTGACCCCGAGACAGCGGAACGGGATGCCGAAGGCATCGAGCACCATGTCAGCGAGCGGACGCTGGCCCTGTTTTCGGCTTTCGCCAACCGGTCCTGAAGGCCGTCAGCTATTCTCGACCGCGAACCGCACATCGGCGATCAGGCTGTCGGCGCTGAAATTCTCCAGCCGTTTGCCATTGAGGAAGAAGGTTGGCGTCTGGCGGATAGCCAAGGCTTCCACGTCGGCCGCATCCTGATTCAGGATGCCAGTGATCCCCGGGAAGAACTGGTCGGTCTCGGCCTTTTCGAGATCAAGGCCCGCAGCTCCGGCGATTTCCCATGCCACGTCCATCTCGGGCGAGCCATGAACGGCCCAGCCAGGCTGCTGCTCCAGTAGTGCATCGAGGACAGGCTCGAACTTGTCCTGCATCCGCGCGGCCTCGAGGATGCGCACAGCCTCGTCCGAGCCTTCGTGGAACACGGTATAGCGCAGCACGACCCGGACCTGGGTCGGAAACTGCCGCCGGATTTCCTGCACCACGGGGTGGTATGCACGGCAGGCCTCGCAGGAGGGATCGAAGAATTCAACCAGTGTGACGGGGGCATCGGCGGGGCCGAAGCTGGGGGAGTAGTCACGGACCAAGAGGGCCTGATCCTCGGTTGGCGTGGCGGCGGCCGCCGCTTCTGCCTCGGCGTCGCGGCGCTGGTTCAGCACGAAG
>JAKAJW010000295.1 GCA_021813645.1 Pseudomonadota bacterium
GCGGGGGTGCGGATGGTCACCGTTCATGGCCGGACCCGTTGCCAGTTCTATACCGGGCGGGCCGATTGGTCCGCGATCCGGGCGGTGAAGGAGGCGGTGACGATTCCGGTGATCGCCAACGGCGACGTCGTCGATGCCGAGACCGCAGCCGCGGCGCTGGCGCAATCGGGCGCGGATGGGGTGATGGTCGGGCGCGGCATGCAGGGGCGGCCCTGGGCCCTGGCCGAGATCGCCGCGGCGCTCGGCGCGGGGCCGGCGCCCGAGGTGCCGCAGGGGGCTGCGCTCGGCGCGCTGGTGGCGGAACATTATGAGGCGTTTCTAAGCTTCTACGGGGCGGAGTTGGGGGCGCGCGTGGCGCGCAAGCACCTCGGCTGGTATCTCGATGCGGCGGGCGATCCGGCCGGGTTGCGCCGGGCGCTGCTGACCGCCGAAAGCCCGAGCCTGGCGCTGGCGCTGATCGTCGAAGCCTTCGGCGGCGTTGAAAGGGCGGCCGCATGATCCAGCCGCCGCCCGCCCCCGGCATCATCTGGTCCTCGCTGCCGATCCCCGCGCTGCTGATCGATGCCGAGGACCGGATCAGCCATGCCAATCCGGCGGCCGAGACCTTTCTAAACGCATCAGACCGCAGCCTGCGCGGCGCCCTGGTGCAGGACCGGCTGGCGATCGACAACCCGCTGACCGAGGCCTTCGCGCGGGTGCGGGAGAACCAATCGGCGATCTTCATCATCGATATCGACGTCGGCACCGGCACCGGCGAGCGCGGCCCGGTGCAAGCGAATATCCAGATCGCGCCGGTTACCGACGCGCCCGGGACGCTGCTGATGCTGATCTCGCCGCGCGATATCGCCGACCGGCTCGGCCGCTCGGTGCTGGTCAAGCAGGCGGCGAAATCGGCGATCGGCATGGCCGAGATGTTGGCGCATGAGATCAAGAACCCGCTCGCCGGGATCGCCGGGGCGGCGCAGCTCCTGTCCATGGGGCTGAAAAGCGAAGACCGCGAGCTGACCGATCTGATCGTCGAGGAAACCCGGCGGATCGTGAAGCTGCTGGAGCAGGTCGAGCAGTTCGGCAACCTGCGCCCGCCGGAACGGCGGCCCGTCAATATCTACGATGTGCTCGACCGCGCGCGCAAATCCGCGCTCTTCGGTTTCGCCTCCAAGATGCTGATCGTCGAGGATTACGATCCTTCGCTGCCGCCGGCTTGGGCGGATGCCGATCAGCTGCTGCAGGTCTTCCTGAACCTGTTGAAGAACGCCGCGGAAGCCGCCGGCCCGAAAGGCGGAACGATCCGCCTGCATACGTTCTACGACCCGTCGCTGCGGGTGCGGCAGAAGGACGGCAAGCGCGGGGCGCTGCCGCTTCAGATCGAGGTGATCGACGACGGCCCGGGGCTGCCGCCGGAGATCGCCGCGGATATCTTCGAACCCTTCGTTTCGGGGCGCGAGAACGGCACCGGGCTCGGCCTGGCGCTGGTGTCGAAGATCATCACCGACCACGACGGCTGGATCGCCGTCGATTCGGTTCCCGGGCGCACCGTCTTTAGGGTGTCGCTGCCGGTGGTTCCCAAGAACATGGAGACAGAGTGATGGACGGCACGGTTCTGGTGGCAGACGACGATCGTACGATTCGCACGGTGCTCACCCAGGCGCTGACCCGGGCCGGCTGCAAGGTGCATGCCACGTCCAGCCTGATGACGCTGATGCGTTGGGTCGAGGAGGGCAAGGGCGACCTGGTCATCTCTGACGTGGTCATGCCGGACGGCAACGGGCTGGAGGCACTGCCGCGCATCTCCAAGGAGCGGCCGGGACTGCCGGTGATCGTGATCTCGGCGCAGAACACGATCATGACGGCGATCCAGGCGGCCGAGGCGGAGGCCTACGACTATCTGCCGAAGCCCTTCGACCTGCCGGACCTGATGAAGCGGGCGGCACGCGCGCTGGAGACCAAGCGGCGGGTGGCGCCGCGCAAGGCCGAACCGCGCAGCGAGGGCGAAGACCTGCCGCTGGTAGGGCGGACTGCGCAGATGCAGGCGCTTTACCGGCTGGTGGCGCGGGTGATGAACACCGACCTGCCGGTTCTGGTGACCGGCGAATCCGGCACCGGCAAATCCTTGATCGCGCGGGCGATCCACGATTTCTCCGACCGCCGGGGGCAGCCCTTCGTGGTGGTTTCGGGCAGCGATCTGGCCGGTGCCGACGGCGCGACCGGGGTGCTGTCGCGGGCCCGGGCGGGTTCGATCGTCTTCGACGAGGTGTCCGACTACGACGACGAGCAGCAGGCGCGGATTGTGCGGATGCTCGATGCGCTCGGCGATCACGCGCCGCGGATCATGGCGACGAGCCAGGCCGATTTGAGCAAGGCGATGGAGGATGGGCGGTTCCGCCACGACCTCTACTACCGGCTGGGCGGCGTCTCGATCGCTGTGCCGGCGCTGCGCGAGCGGGTGGACGACATTCCGCTGCTGGCCGAGCACTTCCTGACCCGGGGCGACCGCGAGCTGGGCGTGCGGCGGCATTTCGCCAACGACGCCATGGAGTTGGTGCGCGCCTACACCTGGCCCGGCAACGTGCGCCAGCTGGAAAACACCGTGCGGCGGCTGGTGGTGACCTCCTCGGAGGAGGAGATCACGCGCGCCGAGGTCGAGCAGGTGCTGGGCAATCAGCCGGCGATCGAGCCGCTGCGCGGCGGCGGCGAGGGCGAGAAGCTCTCGGCCTCGGTGGCGCGGCATCTGAAGCGCTACTTCGATCTGCATGGCGGGGCGCTGCCGCCGCCCGGCGTCTACCAGCGCGTGCTGCGCGAGGTCGAACTGCCGCTGATCGAGATCGCGCTCGACGCCACGGCCGGGAATCAGGCGAAATGTGCCGATCTGCTCGGCATAAACCGCAATACTTTGCGCAAGAAGATTACCGATCTGGATATTCACGTGACTCGTCGCCGCAAGTTGATGTAAGAGCGCAACAGAGGCGTGGCATAACGGCGCCAGCTGCTTAGGCGGCAACAAGATATTGTGGCGGAGGGCGTCGGTTCCTCCAGATCGAGAGCGACCCGGTGCAGCGGGCTGCACAGACATTGACGCTGCAGAAGTTGAATCGACTGCGCAAATTGCGGCGGGTCCAGACCTTTGCGGCGTTGATCCTGGTCACGCTGGGGCCGGTTTTGGCCCTGGCGACCTATTTGGCTTTCGGGCCGATGAGCCGGGGCGCCTCATCGCCGCTGCTGCGGGTCGTGCTGCTGGTCGACCTGATCTATGTTCTGCTGGTGGCGGCGCTGGTGCTGAACCGGATCGCCCGGATGATTTCCGAGCGGCGGTCGAAATCGGCTGGCTCGCGGCTACACATGCGGCTGACCGGGGTCTTCGTGCTGATCGCGCTGATCCCGACCATCCTGGTGGCCATCTTCGCGGTGCTGACGGTGAATGTCGGCCTGGAGGGCTGGTTCTCCAACCGGGTGCGCGAGGTGGTGGCCAGCTCGCTGGCCGCAGCCCAGGCCTATGAGGCCGAGCACCGCGCCGACCTGACCACCGACACCCGCGCGCTGGAGCGGTATCTGGACAATGCGCGGGCGAACAATTTCTTCATAGATGATGGTAGTTTGCGCGAGCTTCTTACGGCGGGTGAAGCGCATATCCAGCGCGGTCTGCGGGGCGCCTATATCATCGACGGCACTGGCAAGATCCGGGCCCGCGGCGACCGCTCCTATCTGTTCAACTACAACGCCCCGACGCCGGCGCAATTGGCCGAGGCGGCCAAGGGCCAGGTGGTGCTGATCGACGATTGGGCGGATGACGAGTTGCGCGCCCTGGTGCTGCTGCCGGCCTATCTCGACCGCTACCTCTATGTTTCGCGCGAGGTCGACGGGCATCTTCTGAAGCTGCTCGACGAGACCCAGCAGACCGTCCATCTCTACCAGCAGCTGGAAAAGAACCGCGGCGCGCTGCTGTTCGAGTTCGGTCTGCTCTACCTCGGCTTCGCGCTGATCCTGATCCTGGCGGCGATCTGGCTCGGCCTGTGGTTCGCCGAGCGTCTGGCGCGGCCGGTCGGCCGGCTTGCCGGGGCGGCGCAGCGGGTCGGCGGCGGCGATCTCGACGTTCAGGTGATCGAGGAGGAGGGCGACGACGAGATCGCAATGCTGGGGCGGATCTTCAACCAGATGACGCGCCAGCTGAAGGGCCAGCGCGATAGATCGGAA
>JAKAJW010000384.1 GCA_021813645.1 Pseudomonadota bacterium
CCCGGCTCGGGCCGCCCGGCGGCGCCACCCTGGCGATCACTTGGCCGTTCAAGGGCGAGCCCGACCTGCGCGGCTGGGCCGCCCAGCGCCGCCGCGGCGGCGACCGGATCGCCCTGCCGGTGGTGGCGGCCAAGGCCGCGCCGCTCGTCTTCCGGCTCTGGCAGGACGGCGCCCGGCTCGCCCGCGGCGTCTGGGACATTCCCATCCCGCCACCCGAGGCGCCGGAGGTCACGCCGGAAATCATCCTCGCCCCGGTGGTCGGGCTCGGCGCCGGCAACTACCGGCTCGGCTATGGCGGCGGCTTCTACGACCGGACGCTGGCGCGGCTCCGGGCCCAGGGCCATGCGCCCCGCACCATCGCGCTCGGCTACGGCTTCCAGGCGATCCCGACGATCTTTCCGCTGCCGCATGACATCGCCTTCGGCGAGGCGCTGCTCATTCCGCTCGGCTGACCCGGCCGCACGGGCCGCTTCCGTGCTATGCTGTGCGCCCAAGCCAGAGGAGGAGCCGATGACCCGACTGACCGCCAAGGACTTCGACCAGGAGCTGCTGGACCTCTACGACTATTACGCCCACGGCATGATCAGCAAACGCGACTTTCTCGACCGCGCCGCGAAATGGGCGGTGGGCGGGCTGACGGCGGGGGCGATCCTGAAGATGCTCTCGCCCGACTACGCCCTGGCCGAGCAGGTCGCCTTCACCGACCCGGCGATCCATGCCGCCTATGTCCATTACGACTCGCCGAACGGCAACGGCGCGGTGCGCGCCTATCGGGTGCGGCCCGCCGCCGGCGGGCCGAAGTTCCCCGCCGTGGTGGTGGTGCACGAGAACCGCGGCCTGAACCCCTATATCGAGGACGTCGCCCGCCGGCTCGGCAAGGCCGGCTATCTGGCGCTCGCCCCCGACGGGCTGTCCTCGCTGGGCGGCTATCCCGGCAATGACGACGACGGCAAGGCGCTGCAGGCCAAGGTCGATCCGGTGAAGCTGATGAACGACTTCTTCGCCGCGGTCGAGGTGCTGCTCAAGGACCCGGAGTCCACCGGAAAGGTCGGCATCGTCGGCTTCTGCTACGGCGGCGGCGTCGCCAATGCCGCGGCGGTGGCCTATCCCGAGCTGGCCGCGGCGGTGCCGTTCTACGGGCTGCAGCCGAAGGCCGCCGACGTGCCGCGGATCGCCGCGCCGCTGCTGCTGCATTACGCCGAGCTCGACCAGCGCATCACCGGGGGCTGGCCCGCCTATCAGGCGGCGCTCGACGCCAATCACAAGACCTACGAGGCCTATGTCTACCCCGGCGTGAACCACGGCTTCCACAACGACAGCACGCCACGCTACGACAAGGCCGCCGCCGAACTGGCCTGGGGCCGCACGCTCGCCTGGTTCGGCAAATACCTCGGCTGAGCCTCGGCCCGCCGCCTGAAGGACGCGACCGAACTCGGCCATCGCGGCGATGACCGGCGCCGCCTGCCCGATGGCGAAGGCCAAGCTGTTCGCGCTCGGCCTCGCCTGGGCGCGGCGCGGCCCGGGCCTCGGTCGGTTCAACGTCGGTGTGAAATCGGTGCCAAATCGGTGCTGAATCGGTAACCCGATTTCCCCGTCTTTTCCGGCCCTTGCCCCGCCGATCCCGGCTTCGGCCGCGGTCGGCGGGACGCCAAGGCAAGCATTCGTTAACCGCGCCGGCTCACAGCGCGAGCGTCATCCGCGGCAGCCGGCGCCCCGGCACGGCGTCCGAGCGCGCCGCGCCGATCACCCGCCCGCCGAGCCGCAGGTAAAACCCCACCGCCGCCGGGTCGGCCAGCCATTCGAGCCGCCTCGCCCCCGCCGCCCGCGCCGCCGCCCGGGCCCAGTCCATCAGGGCCCGGCCGATGCCGCGGCCCATCGCCTCCGGCGCCACGAAAAGCTTCGCGAGTTCCGCCGCCCCGCCCGCCGCCACCCCTTCTGTCGCCGCCGGCGGCAGAATCTCGGCCAGCCCCAGAAGCCGCCCCGCCGCTTCGGCCACCACCAGCCGGCCCGGGTCCAGATCGGCCGGCGCCACGGTCAGGGCCGGCCGGCAAAGCTCCAGGAAATCCGCGTCATAACCCCAATGCGCCTTGGCGCGCAGGCACAGATCGGTCAGCGCCGCGCACTCTTCCGGGCGGGCCGGGCGCAGCCGCGCCGCCATCGCTTCAGCCGAAATGCGCCGCGACCTGGCGGCGATGCGGCGCCTGGCGATGCTCCCACAGATACAGGCCCTGCCAGGTGCCGAGCAGCATCCGCCCCGCCGCCACCGGGATCGACAGCGACACCGGTAGCAGCGCCGCCTTCAGATGCGCCGGCATGTCGTCCGGCCCCTCTTGGCGATGGGTCAGATAGCGCATCTCGGGCGCGTCGGCCGAGGGGATCAGCCGGCCGAGAAAGGCCGCCAGATCGCGCTGCACCGCGGCGTCGGCATTCTCCTGGACCAGCAGCGAACAGGAGGTGTGACGGAGAAAAAGCGTCAGCAATCCATCGGATTGCCCCTCGCCCTGGCTGCAATGGTCGGCCAGCCAGGCCGCCACCTCGTCGGTGAATTCGTAAAGCCCGGGGCCCTGGGTGACGATGGTGAACAGGCTCTGCATTCCCCGCGGCTGCGCCATCTTCGCCCCCGATCACGGTTTCTCGGCGGCGAAGCGCAGCCGGACGTAATCGGCGAAGGCGCGGCCGGTCTCGTCGCACAGATGCGCCAGCCGGCGGGCGCAATCGGCGCTGACTGCCGCCCGCTCGGCCGGGGCGAGCCCGCCGAACAACGGCGTCCCGAAGGTCTCCAGCCAGCCCTCGAAGCCGGTCGGCAGCGGCGTCGGCCGCGGGATCAGCCGGATCTCGCGCAGCCGGAAGCCGGCCCGTTCCAGCCGCGCCCGCTGCCGCGCCGCGCTGGGAAAATCCCACGGATTCCCGCTGCTTGCACCATGGCCTGCCGCCTCCAGCGCGGCATTCATCGCCACCAGAACCGCCGCGACATTGCCCAGGCCACCCTGTTCGGCGACGAAGCGCCCGCCCGGCCGGAGCGCGGCGAAGGCATTGGTCAACACCACCTCCGGCGCCCGCATCCAATGCAGCGCGGCATTGGAGAAGATCGCGTCATATTCGCCCGTGCCGAAGGGTTCGTGGGCGTCCTGCGCCAGCACCGTGATGCCGCGCTCCCGGGCCCGCGCCGCCAGCGAGGGATCGGGCTCCAGCCCCACCACCTGCGCCCCCGCCGCGGCGATCTCTGCCGTCAGCGCGCCGTCGCCGCAGCCGATGTCGAGGATCCGCTCGCCCGGCCGCGGCGCCAGGAGCGCCAGCACCTCGCCGCCCAGCGCCGGCACGAAGCCGGCATGGCGAGCATAACCCTCGGCATCCCAGCTCTGCCCCGCCGCCGGCCGCTCCGTGATCGCCTCGCCCATCCTGCGCCCTCCGCCCGACTGCCCGACCCGCCATCCGGCGTGACGCCCGGCTCTCCACCGCCCGGCTCTCCACCGCCCGGCGCCCGCGCCGGCCCGGCGCCTCACGCGCGCGGCCGCGCGCCACGCGGTCGCTCCACCGTGCGACGCAACGGGCCGCGTTGCAATCCAAACTCGGTCGATCCGGCGCGCCTCCGGCGCCGATCTGCCGCCCCAAGGCCCGAGAACCGGCACCGATCTGCCGCGCTGGGGCCAAAGCGCGGCGGGGAGACCCGTTCCGGCCGATTGCCCGGCGCGCTCCGGTCCCTATTCCGCCGCCACCCCATCGGTGAACTGCAGCCGCGCCAGCCGGGCATAAAGCCCGCCGCCGGCCACCAGATCGGCGTGCCGGCCCTGATCGACGATCCGGCCCTGATCGAACACCAGGATGCGGTCGGCCTTCTTCACCGTCGCCAGCCGATGCGCCACGATCAGCGTGGTCCGGCTCGCGCTCAGCCGCTCCACCGCCTGCTGCACCGCCCGCTCGCTTTCGGCGTCCAGCGCCGAGGTCGCCTCGTCCAGAAGCAGGATCGGCGCGTCGCGCAGGATCGCCCGGGCGATGGCGATGCGCTGCTTCTGGCCGCCCGACAGCATCACCCCGCGCTCGCCCACATAGCTGTCGTAGCCCTCGGGCAGGGCCGACAGGAAGTCATGCGCCGCCGCCGCCCGCGCCGCCGCCTCGACCTCGGCATCGCTGGCCCCCGGCCGGCCGAAGCGGATGTTCTCCCGCGCGATCGG
>JAKAJW010000090.1 GCA_021813645.1 Pseudomonadota bacterium
TGCGGCGTATTCGTTCAGGACCGGGGCCGTGTCGCGGTTCGGATCGACGGTGACGAAGAGGAAGCGGACGTTCTGGGCGCGCCGGCCGAGGCTGTCGAGGATGGTGGCGACGTTGCCGAGCGTCGTCGGGCAGACATCGGGGCAGAAGGTATAGCCGAAATAGAGCAGGACGATCTTGCCCCGATAGTCGGCGGCGGTGACGGCTTTGCCGTCGCGCGCCCGGGTCAGCGTGAAGGCCAGATCGGGCATGGCGCCGGCGATGTCGTCGTTGTGCCAGGGGGCGGCCTGGGCGATCCCGGCGGCGGCGAGTGTCGCCGTGCCGCCGAGCCCGGCCAGGAGCTGGCGGCGGGTCGGGGCGTTGCCTGCGTCCTGCGTCATTGGCCCTCCTCGTGCCCGTCGCGCGGCCGGCCCGGCCGCGCCAGGCCCCTGCACCTGCCTAGACCTTGCCGGGCCAAGGAACAAAATCACGAAAACCGGAGGGGCCCGCCTGGGGGCAGTCACGCGACTCGGTGCTGCCGCGACGGGGCGGCGCGGCCACAGGCCGGAACGGACCGGCGCGGGAGGGGCTTGACGCCGGCGCGCCGGGCCGTTCCCCTGGCGCCGCCGCGGAGGGGCCGCGGTTTGTCCTCGCGAGGTCCGTCATGCCGCTTCCCGCCCTGGCCGAAATCGTCGTCATCGGCGGCGGCATCATCGGTTGTTCCACCGCCTATCACCTGGCGCGGGATCACAAGGCCGACGTGGTGCTGCTGGAGCAGGGCCAGCTGACCTCCGGCTCGACCTGGCACGCGGCGGGGCTGGTGGGGCAGCTGCGCTCGTCGGCTTCGATCACCCAGGTGCTGAAATACTCGGTCGATCTCTACAAGAAGCTCGACGCGGAAACCGGGCTCGCCACCGGCTGGAAGATGACCGGCTGCCTGCGGCTGGCCACCACCGAGGACCGCTGGACCGAATACAAGCGGCTGGCCACCACGGCGCAGAGCTTCGGGATGGAGATGCATCTGGTCTCGCCCGAGGAGGTGAAGCGGATGTGGCCCTTGATGGACACGTCCGACCTGATCGGCGCCTCCTGGCTGCCGACCGACGGCCAGGCGAGCCCCTCGGACATCGCCCAGTCGCTGGCGAAGGGCGCCCGGATGCATGGCGCCCGGATCGTCGAGGGCGTGCGGGTGACCGGTTTCGACATGGAGGGCACGCGGATCACCGCGGTGCGCACCACCCAGGGGGTGATCGCCTGCGAAAAGGTGGTGAACTGCGCCGGCCAATGGGCGCGGCAGGTCGGGGCGCTGGCCGGCGTGAACGTGCCGCTGCAGCCGGTGAAGCACCAGTATATCGTCACCGAGAGGATCGAGGGCGTCACGCCAGGGCTGGCGACGCTGCGCGACCCCGACCGGCGGACCTATTTCAAGGAGGAGGTCGGCGGGCTGGTGATGGGCGGCTACGAGCCGAACCCGATCCCCTGGACCCTGGACGACGTGCCCGACGACTTCCAGTTCCGCCTGTTCGACGACGACTGGGACCATTTCGAACAGCATATGGAGCAGGCGATCGCCCGCGTTCCGGCGTTGGAACGAGCCGGCGTGAAGCAGATGATAAACGGGCCGGAAAGCTTTACACCGGATGGGAATTTCATCCTCGGCCAGGCGCCGGAATGCGGCAATATGTTTGTCGGCGCGGGCTTCAACGCCTTCGGCATCGCGAGCGGCGGCGGCGCCGGCTGGGTGCTGGCCGACTGGGTCGCTCGCGGCGAGGCGCCGATGGATCTCTGGGTGGTCGACATCCGGCGTTTCTCGGCGCTGCACCGCGACCGGCAATGGGTCTGCGACCGGACGCTGGAGGCCTATGGCAAGCACTACACGGTGGCCTATCCGCACGAGGAATACGACAGCGGCCGGCCGCGGCTGACCTCGCCGCTCTATGCCCGGCTCAAGGCGCAAGGGGCGGTGTTCGGCTCCAAGCTCGGCTGGGAGCGGCCGAACTGGTTCGCGCCGGAGGGCGTCGAGCCGCGCGACCTCTATGCGATGGGGCGGCAGAACTGGTTCGAGGCGGTCGGCGCCGAACATCGGCTGGTGCGCGAGCGGGTCGGGGTGTTCGACCAGTCGTCCTTCGCGAAGTTCGAGCTGACCGGGCCGGACGCGGGGGCGGCGCTGGAATATCTCTGCGCCAACCGTGTCGCGCGGGAGCCGGGGCGGTTGAGCTATACCCAACTGCTCAACAGTCGGGGCGGGATCGAGGCGGATCTGACGGTGGCGCGCCTGACCGACACGCTGTTCTATATCGTCACCGGCACCGGCTTCCGCACCCATGACTTCGCCTGGATACGCGACCATGTCCCGGCTGGCCTTTCGGCCAGCCTCAGCGACGTGACCGAGGCCTGGGGCACGCTGTCGCTGATGGGGCCGATGGCGCGCGCGGTGCTGGCGGCGGTGACGCCGGCGGATGTTTCGAATGCGGCCTTCCCGTTTGGCCATGTTCGCGAAATCGCCATCGCCGGGCAGCAGGTGCGGGCGCTGCGGGTCACCTATGTCGGCGAGCTGGGCTGGGAGCTGCATGTGCCGCTGGCCGGGCTGGGCGCGGTCTATGACGCGCTGATGCAGGCGGGGGCGGCCCATGGCATCGGCCCGGCCGGCTACCGGGCGATCGAGTCGCTGCGGCTAGAGAAGGGCTATCGCGCCTGGGGTGCCGACATCACCCCGAATGACTCGCCCTTCGAGGCGGGCCTGGGCTGGGCGGTGAAGCTGAAGTCCGGGTTGCCCTTCCTCGGACGGGAGGCCTGCGAGCGCCGGGCCGCCGGGCCGCTGCCGAAACGGCTCGCCGGCTTCACGGTGGAGGACCCGGGGGTGACGCTGCTCGGCCGCGAGACCATCCTGCGCGATGGCGCCTTCGCCGGATACCTCAGCTCCGGCGGGTTCGGCTACACCGTCGGCAAGCCGATCGGCTATGGCTATGTCCGCAATCCGGCCGGGGTCAGCGAAGACTATCTGACCGCCGGCCGCTACGAGCTTGTGGTGGCGCAGCAGCGGGTGCCGGCGCAGATCCACCTCGGCCCGCTGGTCGATCCGGCCAACGCGCGAGTGAAATCCTAGGCGCGGCCGGGTCGCGCGCCACCTCCCGCGACGCGGGCGTCGGATCAGGCGTGGGCGGCTTCGGCCGCGGCGGCCTTTTTCGCCTCGGCCAGGCTGACCTCTTCGTAATGGTCGAAAGCGGCGCTGAACCAGGCGGTGCCGCGGGTCGCGGCGGCGAGGGTGCGGAACAGTTCGTCCTGCATCGCCGCCGGTAAGAGCGCCGCGAACACGTCCCAGCCAGCCGCCGCCTCATGCGCGGCGAAGCCGAGCACCTGGCCCTTCAGCGCCGCGAGCGCCGGTACCAGCGCGCCGGTGAAGACCGTCGGCACATGGATCTCGACCTTGACGATGGGCTGCAGCGCCTGGGTGCCGATCTCGGCCAGCGCCTCTTTCACCGCGTTCTTGCCGGCGGTGTGGAAGGCGAAGTCGGAACTGTCGACCGAATGGCTCTTGCCGTCCTTCAGCACCACCGCGACATCGACCACCGGAAAGCCGTTCGGCCCCTCGCGCAGGGCCTCCAGGGCACCGGCCTCGACCGCCGGGATGTAGTTGCGCGGCACCGCGCCGCCCTTGACCTCTTCCGAGAAGGCCAGGCCGGCGCCGCGCGCGAGCGGCTTCAGCTCGATCACCACATCGGCGAACTGGCCGGCGCCGCCGGATTGCTTGCGGTGGCGGTGGTGCCATTCGAGGCCGCGGGCGATCGTTTCGCGAAAGGCGGGGGGGACGCCTGCCTGAACCAGGCCCAGACCGAAATCCGCCGCCAGGCGCTCGGCCAGGCGGCGCATGTGCAGCGGCCCTTGACCGGTCAGCAGCGCCCGCCCGCTCTGCGCGTCCTGGGTGACGCAGAGCCCGGGATCGACCTCGGCCAGCCGGGCCAGCGCGCCGGAGAGTCGGGCATCGTCGCGTTCGTGTTCGGGGGCCACCATCTCGCGGAACATGCCGGCCCGGGGCGCTGCCCAGTCGGGCAACGGCAGGCTTTCGGTGGCGCTGTAGAGCCGGCGCGGCACCAGATGGTCGGACTTCAGCGCCAGCCCGATCTGACCCGGCGCCAGCTCCGGCAGTGCAGTCTTGGCGTCGAGCGCGGTGAAGCTGCCCACGGT
>JAKAJW010000379.1 GCA_021813645.1 Pseudomonadota bacterium
CTGGCGGCGCTGGCGATCAAGCAGGCGCGCGGCGATCTGATCGAGGCGATCTTCCTGATCCGCGCCTATCGCACCACGCTGCCGCGCTTCGGCGCCTCTGACCCGCTCGACACCGGCGCGATGGCCTGCCTGCGCCGGATCTCGGCCACCTTCAAGGACGCGCCCGGCGGCCAGGTGCTGGGGCCGACCTTCGACTACACCCACCGGCTGCTCGATTTCAAACTGTTGGCCGAGGGCGCGGCGCCGACGGCCCCGATGGCCGAGCCGCGCCGGGAGCCGACCCCGCACATCACCGAATTTCTCAACCAGGACGGGTTGATCGAGGCCGAACCTCGCGCGGACACCGAGCCCCCCGACCTGACCCGCGCGCCCATGGAGCTGCCGGCCGACCGGCCGCTGCGGCTGCAGGCGCTGACCCGCGGCGACGAGGGCTTCCTGCTCGGCCTGGCCTATTCCACCCAGCGCGGCTACGCCCGCAACCACGCCTTCGTGGGCGAGCTTCGGATCGGAACCTGCGCGGTGGAGATGGAGATCCCCGAGCTCGGTTTCGCCGTCGAGATCGGCGAGGTCAGCCTGACCGAATGCGAGACGGTGAACCAGTTCAAGGGCTCGAAGACCGAGCCGGCGCAGTTCACCCGCGGCTACGGCCTGGTCTTCGGCCAGTCCGAGCGCAAGGCGATCGCCATGGCCCTGGTCGACCGCGCGCTGCGCTGGCGCGAGCTGGGCGAGGACGACAGCGGCGCCCCGGCGCAGGACGAGGAATTCGTGCTGATGCATGCCGACAACATCCAGGCGACCGGCTTTCTCGAACACATAAAGCTGCCGCATTACGTGGACTTCCAGTCCGAGCTTGAACTGGTCCGCAAGCTCCGCGCCGGGGCCGCCGTCCCCCCGCGGGAGGCCGCCGAATGAGCGATTACAACTTCGCCTATCTCGACGAGGAGACCAAGCGGATGATCCGCCGCGCGCTCCTCAAGGCCGTCGCGATCCCCGGCTATCAGGTGCCCTTCGCCAGCCGCGAGATGCCGATGCCCTATGGTTGGGGTACCGGCGGCGTGCAGGTGACGGCGGCCTGTCTGACCCCGGAAGACCGGCTGAAGGTGATCGACCAGGGCGCCGACGACACCACCAACGCGGTCTCGATCCGCAAGTTCTTCGCCAAGACTGCCGGCGTCGCCACCACCGAGGCCACCGCCGAGGCGACGCTGATCCAGACCCGCCACCGGATCCCCGAGACGCCGCTGACCGAGGGCCAGATCCTCGTCTACCAGGTGCCGATCCCGGAACCGCTGCGCTTCCTCGAGCCGCGCGAGACCGAGACCCGGCGGATGCACGCGCTGGAGGATTACGGCCTGATGCATGTGAAGCTCTACGAGGACATCGCCCGCCACGGCGCGATTTCCACCGCCTATGCCTATCCGGTGAAGGTCGCCGGTCGCTATGTGATGGACCCTTCTCCGATCCCGAAGTTCGACAACCCCAAGCTGTCCGGCTGCCCGGCGATCCAGCTGTTCGGCGCCGGGCGCGAGCAGCGCATCTACGCCCTGCCGCCCTATACCGAGGTGGTCAGCCTCGATTTCGAGGATCACCCGTTCGACCCCTCGAAGGCCGACCATGCCTGCGCCCTCTGCGGCGCCACCGCGAGCTATCTCGACGAGGTGATCGTCGACGACGCCGGCGGCCGGATGTTCGTCTGCTCCGACACCGACTATTGCGCCGGCCGCCGCGCCGCCGGCGACCCGGGGGAGGACGCGGCATGAGCGCCGACCGGCCGCTGCTCCAGGTGCGCAACCTCGCCAAGCGCTACGGCGCCCGCACCGGCTGCGCCGAGGTCTCCTTCGACCTCTGGCCGGGCGAGGTGATGGGCATCGTCGGCGAAAGCGGTTCGGGCAAGTCGACGCTGCTGAACTGCCTCGCCGGCCAATTGGCCCCCGACGCGGGTCAGGTAATCTTCGACACCCGCGACCGCGGACCGGTCGACACCCTCGCCCTGTCCGAGCCCGAGCGGCGCATGCTCGGCCGGACCGACTGGGCCTTCGTCCGCCAGAACCCGCGCGACGGGCTGCGCATGGCGGTCTCGGCCGGCGGCAACGTGGGCGAGCGGCTGATGGCGGTCGGGGCGCGCAACTACGGAACGATCCGCGCCGCCGCGCTCGACTGGCTGGCGCGCGTCGAGATCGCCGCCGACCGGATCGACGACCGGCCGGCCAGCTTCTCGGGCGGCATGCAGCAGCGGCTGCAGATCGCCCGCAACCTGGTGACCGGTCCGCGGCTCGTCTTCATGGACGAGCCCACCGGCGGGCTCGACGTCTCGGTGCAGGCGCGCCTGCTCGACCTGCTGCGCGGCCTCGTCCGCCGCATGGGACTGTCGGCGGTGATCGTCACCCACGACCTGGCGGTGGTGCGGCTTCTGGCCGATCGGCTGATGGTGATGAAATCGGGGCTTGTGGTCGAAAGCGGGCTGACCGATCAGGTGCTCGACGATCCCCAGCACGCCTATACCCAGCTGCTGGTCTCTTCGGTCCTGCAGGTGTGACATGCTGCAAGCCTTCGCCCCCGGCCCGCGCGGGCTTACCCGTCTCGACCCCGATGCGCCGCTGGATCGCGCGGTCTGGATCGACCTCTACCAGCCGACCGAGGCGGAGGCGGCCGCCGTCGCCCGCTTCGGCCTGACCCTGCCGAGCCTGGCCGACATGGAAGAGATCGAGGTGTCCAACCGGCTCTACCGCGCCGAGGGGGCCGATTACCTGACCGTCGCGCTGCCGATCCATTCCGAAAGCCTGACGCCGATCACCGGGCCGGTCGGCTTCATCCTGCAGCGCGAGCGGCTGGTGACGCTGCGCCACCACGCGCCGCGCCCGTTCGAGACCTATCCGACCCGCGCCGACAAATCCGCCGCCGGCTGCGCCACGCCGGAACGGATTTTCCTCGGCCTGATCGAAGAGATCGTCGGCCGGCTCGCCGATGTGATGGAAAGCATCGGCCGCGCCCTCGACGAGGTGACGCGCAGCGTCTTCGGCGGCGGCGCCGCCCAGGATCCCGCGCGGCTGCAAGTCGCGCTCGAACAGACCGGCCGGCAGGGCGACCTGCTCGGCCGGTTGCGGCTGTCGATCCTGACGCTGGAACGCGCGGTCAGCTATTTCGGCCAGACCCTGGCCGCCCGTCCGGAGAGCGAGGCGCTGGCCGCGCTGGTCAACGGCCAGCTGCGCGACATGCAGGCGCTCGACGTCCACGCCGATTTCCTTTCGAGCCGGGTCAGCCTCGCGGTCGACGCCACCCTCGGCATGGTCAACCTGGCGCAGAACACCACGGTGCGGATCGTCTCGGTGGTGGCCGCGCTGTTCCTGCCGCCGACGCTGATCGCCTCGCTCTACGGCATGAACTTCAAGGACATCCCCGAGCTGCAATGGGCCTACGGCTATCCCTATGCCCTGGCCGCCATGCTGCTCTCGGCGGTGGGCACCTATCTCTTCTTCAAATGGCGCAACTGGCTTTAGGACCATGATCGAGGCGCGCGACCTGGCGAAATCCTTCACGCTCTGGAACCAGGGCGGCAGCGTGATCCCGGTGCTTGCCGGGGCCAGCCTGGCGGTCGCGCCCGGCGAATGCGTCGCGCTCACCGGCTCTTCCGGCGCCGGCAAGTCGACGCTGATGCGGATGCTCTGGGGCAATTACCTCGCCGATGCCGGCTCGATCCGCATCGCCGGCCGCGAATTGGTCGGCGCCGAGCCGCGCGCCGTGCTGGCCTTGCGCCGCGACGTGCTCGGCTATGTCAGCCAGTTCCTGCGCGTGGTGCCCCGGGTGCCCACGCTCGAGGTGGTGGCCGAGCCGCTGCTGAGCCTCGGCACGGCGCCCGAGGAGGCCCGCGACCGCGCCGCCCGGATGCTCACCCGGCTCGCCATCCCCGAGCGGCTCTGGAACCTGTCGCCCACCACCTTCTCGGGCGGCGAGCAGCAGCGGGTGAACATCGCCCGCGGCTTCATCCACCCCTATCCGGCGCTGCTGCTCGACGAGCCGACCGCCAGCCTCGACGCCCGCAACCGCGAGACGGTGATCGGCCTGATCGAAGAGGCCAAGGCGCGCGGCGCGGCGATCGTCGGCATCTTCCATGACGAGGCCGCGCGCGCCCGCGTCGCCGACCGCGAGCTGGACGTC
>JAKAJW010000129.1 GCA_021813645.1 Pseudomonadota bacterium
CTCGACATGGCCGGCATCATCATCATCGCCGCCGGGCTCGGCTTCCTCGGCCTCGGCGCGCAGCCGCCGCAGCCGGAGTGGGGCGCGATGGTTGCCGAGGGTCGGCAGTTCATCATCGACAATTGGTGGGTCTCGACCATGCCCGGCCTCGCCATCTTCGTCGTGTCGCTCGGCTTCAATTTCCTGGGCGACGGACTGCGCGACGTTCTCGATCCCAAGGCGCTGAAATGATGAAGTTGTCTTACGGGCCGAAAGATTTCCCCGCTGGCAGCGGCCGGCGCGGGACGGTGCAACCAAGACGCAGCAGGGGGACGCGCCGATGACGGCCCTACTCGAGGTCGAAGACCTCCGGATCACCTTCCCGACCCGCTCCGGCCCGGCCGAGGTGGTGCGCGGCGTGAGCTTTTCGCTCGGCCGCGAGCGGCTCGGCATCGTCGGCGAAAGCGGCTCCGGCAAGAGCCAGACCGGCCGGGCGATCCTCGGCCTGACGCCGCCGCCCGGCCGCGCCACGGCCAAACGGCTGAGCTTCGACGGGCGCGACCTGCGCCAGGCCACGGCGGCCGAATGGCGGGGGCTGCGCGGCCGGCGCATCTCGATGGTGATGCAGGACCCGAAATTCTCGCTGAACCCGGTGATGACCATCGGCCGCCAGCTGATGGAGGCCGGCCGCCGCAGCGCCCGGAACGGGTCCGAGGCGCGGAGCAAGGCGCTGGCCATGCTGGAGGCGGTGCAGATTCGCGATCCAGATCGGGTGTTCCACGCCTATCCGCACGAGCTTTCGGGCGGCATGGGCCAGCGCGCGATGATCGCCATGATGCTGATTACCGAGCCCGATCTGTTGATCGCCGACGAGCCGACCTCGGCGCTCGACGTCACGGTGCAGATCGAGGTGCTGCGCATCCTCGACCGTCTGGTGCGCGAGCGCGGCATGGGGCTGATCTTCATCAGCCACGACCTGCGGCTGGTCTCGTCGTTCTGCGACCGGGTCTTGGTGATGTATGCCGGCCGGGTGGTGGAGGAAGTGCGGGCGGGTGCGCTCGGCGAGGCCAAGCATCCCTATACCCAGGGTCTCTTCAACTGCCTGCCGCGGATCGAGGACGACAAGCGGCCGCTGCCGACCCTCGAACGCGACGCGGCATGGGCGGGCTGATGGCGATGATCGACGTCGAAAACCTCTCCGTCACCTTCGGGGCCAAGGGCGCCCGCGTCCGCGCGGTGCGCGGGGTCTCCTTCGCGGTCGCCCGCGGCGAAAGCTTCGGCATCGTGGGCGAGTCGGGCTCCGGCAAGTCCACCGTGCTGCGCGCCCTGGTCGGACTGGCCCCGGTCAGTGGCGGCCAACTCGCGCTCGACGGCACGCCGCTCGTCGGCCGCCGGCCGCCGGAATTCTACCGCCGGGTCCAGATGGTGTTCCAGGACCCCTATGCCTCGCTGCACCCCCGTCACACGGTGGACCGCGTGCTGTCCGAGCCGCTCGCCATCCACGGCTTTGACGACCGCGAGACGCGGATCGCCCGGGCGCTCGACGACGTGGGCCTGGGGCAGGGGTTCCGCTTCCGCTACCCGCATCAGCTCTCGGGCGGTCAGCGCCAGCGCGTTGCCATCGCCCGGGCGCTGATCCTCGAGCCGGAGGTGCTGCTGCTCGACGAGCCGACTTCGGCGCTCGACGCCTCGATCCAGGCAGAGGTCCTCAACCTGCTCGACCGCATCCGGGCCGAGCGCGGGCTGACCTATGTGCTGGTCAGCCACGACCTTGCCGTGGTGGCGCATATGTGCGAACGGCTCTTGGTCATGCAGCACGGCGCCGCTGTCGAGGAATTGACCCGCGACGACTTGCGCCGCCGGGCCGCAACGCAAGACTACACCCGCGCCTTGCTCGCCGCTTCGGAAGGGTATCGCGCGGCGGAGGAGGCAACCCCATGATCCCGGTCTTCGACGGCCACAACGACATTCTGCTTCGGCTTCTGCGGGCGCCGGAGCGGCGCGAGGCGATCTGGCTCACCGGCGAGGGCCGCGGCCATCTTGACCTGCCGCGGATGAAGGCGGGCGGCTTCGCCGGCGGCTTCTTCGCGATCTACATTCCCTCGCCGCCCTCGGCCGACGAGCCGCATTACGAGGAGATGATGGACCATCCGCCCTATGCGGTGCCCTTGCCGGCGCTGATCGGGGCGGAGGCGGCGCAGCCGGTCGCGTTGGCGCTTGCCGGCCATCTGCTGTGGATGGAGCGGGCGAGCCAGGGCCAGTTCAAGATCTGCCGCAGCGCCGCCGAGATCCGCGACTGCCTGAAGCATGGCGTGATCGCCGGGATCATGCATATGGAGGGCGCCGAAGCGATCGACGAGGGGCTCGACGCGCTCTACGCCTTCCATGCCATGGGGCTGCGTTCGCTCGGCCCGGTCTGGAGCCGGCCGACGGTCTTCGGCCACGGCGTGCCGTTCCGCTTCCCCTCCAGCCCCGACACTGGGCCGGGGCTGACCGAGGCGGGCAAGGCGCTGATCCGGGCCTGCAACGAGTTGAAGATCATGATCGATCTCAGTCACCTGAACGAGAAGGGCTTCGACGACGTCGCCCGGATTTCCGACGCGCCACTGGTCGCCACCCATTCCAACGCGCATGACGTCACCCCCTCGGCGCGCAACCTGACCGACCGGCAGCTCGCCATGATCCGCGAGTCGAAGGGGATGGTGGGGCTGAACTTCGCCACCGTCTTTCTGCGCCCGGACGGCAAGAAATCCTCCGACATGGGCTGGGAGCCGGTGCTGCGCCATCTCGATCACCTGCTCGCCAATCTGGGCGAGGATCACGTCGGCCTTGGCTCCGATTTCGACGGCGCCTCTCTGCCGAAGGGGATCGGCGACGTCACCGGCCTGCCGGCGCTGCAGGAAGCGATGCGGTCGCATGGCTATGGCGAGGCGCTGATCCGCAAGATCAGCCACCAGAACTGGCTGGGGCTGCTGGAACGCACCTGGGGCGGCTGATGGAAGAACCGATCGCCTTCGAGGCCCTGGCGGCGCTGCTCGCCGACCTGCCGCCCGGCCGGCGGCGGCTGGCCGCCATCGTCGGCGCGCCCGGCTCCGGCAAGAGCCATGTCGCCGAGGCGCTGGCCGAGGCGGTGAACGCCCGGGTGCCAGGACGCGCCGCGGTGCTGGCGATGGACGGCTATCACTACGACGACGCCGTGCTGCAGGCGCTCGGCCGGCAGGCCCGCAAGGGCGCGCCGGACACGTTCGACGTGGGCGGGCTGGCGGCGGTGCTCGAACGGCTGCGCGCCAATGCCGAGCCGAGCATCGCCGTGCCGGTCTTCGACCGTGCGCTCGAGATCGCCCGCGCCGGCGCCTCTCTGATCCCGCGCTCGGTGGAGCTGATCGTGGTCGAGGGAAATTATCTGCTTCTGCAGGCGGTGCCCTGGGATCGGCTTGCCGGGCTTTTCGACCTGACGGTGCGGCTCGACGTGCCCGAGCCTGTGCTGCGCGAACGACTCGCGGCGCGCTGGCAGGGCTATGGGCTGGCGCCGGCGCAGATCGCCGCCAAGCTCGAGGACAATGACCTGCCGAACGGCCGCCGTGTGGCGGCCGAAAGCCGGCCGGCGGATCTGGTCCTGCCGAACTGACCCCGCGCCCCGAATCGTTCCCCGGATCGCTTGCCGGCCCGCAAGGGGTTCAATTTCGGGCCGGTTTCGGGCAAACAGGCGTCACAGGCGCAAAAGGGAGTTCGCGATGATCCATCCGGTCTTGCTGTGCGGCGGTTCCGGCACCCGGCTGTGGCCGCTTTCGCGCAAGAGCTATCCGAAGCAGTTCACCGCGCTGACCGGTGCCGAAAGCCTGTTCCAGGCCTCGGCGCGCCGTCTGTCCGGCGCGGGCTTCACGGCGCCGACGGTCATCACCAACGCCGATTTCCGCTTCGTCGTGACCGAGCAGCTGGCCGAGGCGGGCATCGATCCCGGCGCCGTGCTGATCGAGCCGGCGGCCCGCAACACCGCGCCCGCCGTGCTCGCCGCCGCGCTGCATCTCGGCGCTGCGGATCCCGAGGCGCTGATCCTGATCGCGCCCTCCGACCACGTGATCCCCGACGCCGCCGCCTTCCGGGCGGCGGTGGAAGCCGCCGTGCCGGCGGCCGAGGCCGGGCGCATCGTCACCTTCGGCATCAGATCG
>JAKAJW010000398.1:0-961 GCA_021813645.1 Pseudomonadota bacterium
TGCCGCGCCCCTCTGGCGGGCCTACCGCGTCGCCGGCTGCCCGGGCGCGGGCGGCGGAACTGGGAATCGATCTCGGTACCGTCACGGGCACAGGCCCCGATGGCGCGATCGTCCTCGCGGATGTCGAGGCGCCGGCCGTTCCTCCGACTGCCGTTCCTCCGTCTGCCGTTCCTCCGTCTGCCGCGCCGCCGGATCGCGGCGCCTTCCTGGCCGAGATGCGCAAGGCCATCGCCGCCGCCATGGCCCGCTCCAAGCGGGAAATCCCGCATTACTATGTCACCCACACCGTGGACCTCGCCGCCGCGACCGACTGGCTCGCCGCCACCAATGCCGCCCGCCCGCCGGAAGCGCGGCTGCTGATGGGCGCGCTTCTGGTCAAGGCGCTGGTCCTGGCGGCGAAAGACATTCCGGCGATGAACGGGCATTTCGGGCCGGAGGGCTTCCGGGCGTCCGACCGGGTGCATCTCGGCCTCGCCGTGGCGCTCCGCGGTGGCGGTCTGGCGGCGCCGGCAATTCTCGACGCCGACACGCTGAACCTGTCCGAGTTGATGGCGGCGATGCGCGATCTCACCACCCGGGTCCGTGCCGGCCGGCTGCGCTCTTCGGAAATGAGCGCGGCCACGCTCACCTTCTCCGGCCTCGGCGAAGGCGGGGTGGAAGCGATGGCCGGGATCATCGTGCCGCCGCAGGTCGCGCTGCTGACCGCCGGCAGCCCGCAGCCGATGGCGCTGGTGCGCGACGGCGCGGTGGTCGCCCGTCCCGCCGTCACCCTGACACTCGCCGCCGATCACCGCGTCAGCGACGGCCGGCTTGGCGCCCGCTTCCTGCGCGAGATTGACGACAGGCTGCAAGCCCCGGAGGCCCTATGACCCAAGATGAAATCCGCCGCGCCTTTCTGGAGGAGATCACCCGCGTCGCGCCCGACCTCGACGCCGGCACGATCGCCGGAAGCGACCATCTG
>JAKAJW010000398.1:971-4141 GCA_021813645.1 Pseudomonadota bacterium
TCATCTGCAAGATGATCTGGAGCTCGATTCGATGGATATCCTCAACCTCGTGATCGCACTGAGCACGCGCTTCGGCGTGGCGATCCCAGAGGTCGACTATCCCCGGATCGCGACTCCGGACATGGCTATGACCTATCTGATGGAAAAGACGGCCACTTGAGGGCAAGGCCGGGCCGACTGGCCTGAACGGTCCGGACTGCGGATTCGCGCTGCAGCTCGCCCGGACCGGGCAAGACCTTGCCCCCCCGCATCCATACTCCAGCGACTGACCGAAGAAGCGAGTTGCAAGCAAGGGCCACGGGAATGCACCCGGAAGCGCCCCCATCCTTGCGCCGTTGCGCGGCGTCAATGCCCCCCCTCAGTGCGAGCGGCATCATTCTTTCGTGATGCCCGTCACGGGAAAACGGCGGAACGCCGTCTGAGGAGGAGGAATAGCGATGCATATCTGGAAAGCGGCGGCGGTCGCAGCCGGCTTCGCGGGGCTCGTCTCTGCGGGAAACGTTCGCGCCGATGGAACCGTGGAAGTCTTGCACTGGTGGACGTCGGGCGGCGAAGCCAAGGCCGTCGGCGAGCTGAAGAAGGCCTTCGAGGCCGAGGGCGGAACCTGGATCGACTCGCCGATCGCCGGCGGCGGCGGGGATGCCGCGATGACCGCCTTGCGGGCCCGGGTGGTGGCCGGGAACCCGCCCACCGCGGTTCAACTGAAAGGCCCCGGCATCCAGGAATGGGCGAAGGAAGGCGCGCTCAACGACGTCCAGGACGTGGCCATGAAGAACAACTGGGACGCGGTGCTGCCACCGGTGTTGGCCAATATCATGAAATACGAGGGGAAATACGTGGCGGCCCCGGTGAACATCCACAGGGTCGATTGGATTTGGGCCAATCCCGAGGCCCTCAAGGCAGCCGGGATCACGGCGATGCCGACAACCTGGGAAGAGTTCAACGCCGATGCGGAAAAGCTCAAGGCCGCCGGCATCACCCCACTCGCCCATGGCGGCCAGCCCTGGCAGGACGCGACGCTCTTTGAGGATGTCGTCCTCGGCGTCGGGGGCGCGGACTTCTATCGCAAGGCCCTGGTCGAGCTCGATCAGGCGGCGCTGACGAGCGACACGATGGTCAAGTCCTTCGACCAGCTCCGCAAGCTGCGCGGCTATGTCGACCCGAACTTCTCGGGCCGCGACTGGAACCTCGCGACCGCCATGGTCATGCGGGGCGAGGCCGGCTTCCAGATCATGGGGGACTGGGCGAAAGGCGAGTTCCTGGCGGCCGGCAAGGTGCCGGGGAAGGACTTCCTCTGCGCGCCGACGCCAGGCGGCGGCTTCGTGCTGAACTCCGACAGCTTCACCTTCTTCAAGGTGAAGGGCGCCGATCGGATCGAAGGGCAGAAGGTGCTGGCCGGGATGATCATGTCGCCCGACTTCCAGAAGACCTTCAACCTGGCCAAGGGCTCGATCCCGGCCCGCACGGATGTGCCGCTCGACGATTTCGACGCCTGCGCCAAGCGCTCGCACGCGGATCTGCTGGCGGCCATCAAGGGCAATACGCTGGTTCCCTCGATGGCGCATGAGATGGCAGTGCCGCGCTCGGTCCGGGGCGAATTCCTCGATGTGGTGACGGCGTTCTTCAATTCGGACATGAGCTCGGACGACGCCGTGAAGCAGCTGGCCGCCGCGGTCAAACGCGCCCAGCAGAACTGAACCGGCATCGGCGCATTCCGTTGCGGTGGCGCAGATGAGCAATCGGTCCGAGACCTTCAACAAGCTGGGGCGGGCGCTGGAACGGCGCCTGCCCGCGCTCGTCGTATCACCGCTGTTCGCGGCAAGCCTGTTCTTCGTCTACGGCTTCATCGGCTGGACCGCCTACGTCTCGCTGACGAAGTCGGGGGTGATGCCCAACTATCACTTCGATGGGTTGTCGCAATACGCCCGACTCTGGGCCACGCCGCGCTGGTATGTGGCGATCCGCAACCTGTTCATCTTCTCGGCGCTGTTCATCTCGGTCAGCATGGCGATCGGCATCCTGCTGGCGATCCTGCTCGATCAGAGGGTGCGGATCGAGGGGGTGATCCGCACCATCTACCTCTACCCGATGGCGCTCTCGTTCATCGTCACCGGGACGGTGTGGAAATGGATGCTCAATCCGGGCCTCGGGCTCGAGAAGCTGATGCACCAGGCTGGCTTCGAAAGCTTCCGCTTCGACTGGCTGATCAACTCGGATTTCGCCATCTACACGGTGGTGATCGCCGCGGTCTGGCAATCGTCTGGCTATGCGAT
Organism: Pseudomonadota bacterium; assembly: GCA_021813645.1. Lineage (GTDB taxonomy): Bacteria > Pseudomonadota > Alphaproteobacteria > Rhodobacterales > Rhodobacteraceae > Solirhodobacter. The sequence continues at coordinate 3,245 of JAKAJW010000398.1, forward strand.
GGCGCTGTTTCTAGCCGGCCTGCGCTCGGTCGATGACGAGGTACTCAAGGCGGCGGCGATCGACGGCGCCGGCCCCTGGCTGACCTATACCGGAATCGTGCTGCCGATGCTGCGGCCGGTGTTCCTGTCGACCGTCATCATCCTCGCCCATCTCGCGATCAAGAGCTTCGATCTGGTGGTGGCGCTGACCGGCGGCGGCCCGGGCTATGCCACCGACATGCCGGCAACCTTCATGTATTCCTTCGCCTTCCAGCGCTCCGAACTCGGCGTGGCCGCGGCGAGCGCGACGATGATGTTGATGACGGTGATCGCCATCATCGTGCCCTACCTCTATTCCGAACTGAGAAAGACCCGCGGATGAGCGCGCATGCCAAGAGCGGAATCGTAAGACGCAAGGGCCTGCGCCAGATCATGGCCCGCGCGGCGCTCTTCGTCGTCCTGGGGCTCTTCTGCCTCTACTATCTGATCCCCCTGGTGGTGATGATCTCGACCTCGCTCAAGTCCCTGGCCGAGATCCGCGCGGGCTCGCTCGTCAGCCTGCCCAAGGCGATCACCTTCGAGGCCTGGCTGAAGGCCTGGAACTCGGCCTGCGTCGGCGTGCGCTGCAACGGGCTCGAGCCCTATGTCTGGAACTCCGTACTGATGACCGTGCCCGCGGTGGCGATTTCGACCACGCTCGGCGCGCTGAACGGCTATGCGCTGACCAAGTGGCGGTTTCGCGGTGCCGACACGATCTTCGCGCTCATGCTGTTCGGCGCCTTCATCCCATTCCAGGTGATCCTGCTGCCGATGGCGCGGGTGCTGGGCCAACTCGGCCTGGCCGGCACGATCCCGGGCCTGATCCTGGTCCACACCGTCTACGGCCTGGCCTTCACCACGCTGTTCTTCCGCAACTTC
>JAKAJW010000296.1 GCA_021813645.1 Pseudomonadota bacterium
CGGAGCGTTGAAAATCATGCCTTTCGGCTTTCCTCAGGCCCGCCCGGGCATGGCGATCGGACTGCTCGGCGGCTCGTTCGACCCGGCCCATTCCGGCCATGCGCATATCAGCCGCGAGGCAATCAAACGGCTGGGGCTCGACCGGGTCTGGTGGCTGGTGACGCCCGGCAATCCGCTGAAGCGCGAGGCGCCGGCGCCGCTGGCGCGGCGGCTGGCGGCGGCCCGCCGGGCGGCCGGCGACGACCCTCGCATCGTGGTGAGCGATCTGGAGGCCCGGCTGGGGACGCGCTATACCGGCGAGACCCTGGAGCGGCTGATGGCGCGCTACCCGGGGGTAACCTTCGTCTGGCTTATGGGGGGCGACAATCTTCGGCAGTTCCATCGCTGGGAGCGCTGGCGTTGGATCCTCGACCATGTGCGGGTGGCGGTTCTGGCCAGGCCTGGGGTGACCGGCCTTTCCGCCCTCGCAGCGCCGGCGGCCCTGCGCTACCGGCGCGAACGGTGTCCGGCTCGCAGTCTGGTCCGAGCGCCGGCGCCGGCCTGGTGCTATCTCGAGGTGCCGAAGATCGACATGTCGTCCAGCGCGATCCGGGCGCGGGGAGATTGGGCGCGCTAACGGCGCCGCATTGGGGACGGTGAGGACCAAACGGAATGACACGGACGACGGTGACGCGGCGCTGGCTGCTGAACGGGCTGGCGGCGGGATTGGCGACGCCTGCGATGGCGCGCGAGGCGCCCTTTCTGCGGCCGAAGCCGCGGCCGCGCTTCCTGGGCGGGGCGCCGGCCGTGGCGGCGCCGGCGGTGCATGGCACGCCCTCGGCCGAGGAGATCATCGCTCGCGCCAAGCTGAGCGGCCAGGTCGGCTTCGCGGTGATCGACGAGCGCACCGGGGCGGTGCTGGAAAGCGCGGGCGCCGATCTGGCGCTGCCGCCGGCCAGCACGGCGAAGACGCTGACCACGGCCTATGCGCTGGAGACGCTGGGGCCGGATTTCCGCTTCGTCACCGAGCTGATCGCCACCGGGCCGGTGGAGAACGGCGTGCTGCAGGGCGATCTGGTGCTGGTCGGCAGCGGCGATCCGGCGCTGTTGACCGACGATCTGGGCCAGATGGCGATGGAGCTGCGCAAGGCCGGGGTGCTGAAGGTCGCCGGCCAGTTCCGGGTCGGCGACGGGGCGCTGCCGGCGATCCAGCAGATCGACCCGACCCAGCCGCCGCAGGTCGACTACAACCCCGGCATCTCGGGGCTGAACCTGAACTTCAACCGCTTCTATTTCGGCTGGAAGAAAGAGCGCGACGGCTGGGCGCTGACGCTCGACGCCCGCGGGGCGCGCTTCGATCCGCCGGTGTCGGTGGAGAAGGTGACGGTGGTGGATCGCAGCACGCCGCCCTACACCTATGAGCAGTCCGGCGGGCTGGAGCGCTGGACGGTGGCGCAGGTGGACCTGGGCAGCCACGGTAGCCGCTGGCTGCCGGTGCGCAACCCCGGCGCCTATGTCGGCGACGTGTTCCGCGCCCTGGCCGCCGAACAGGGCATCGAGCTGCCGCCGCCGGCGGTGGCGGCCGATCCGCCCGCCGGCACCGTGCTGGTCAGCCATCAGAGCGGCGACCTGCGCGGCATCCTGCAGGTGATGCTGAAGTATTCGACCAATATCACCGCCGAGATCGTCGGCCTGACCGCCAGCCAGAAGCGCGGCGGACCGGTGTCGAGCCTGGCGGAATCGGCGGCGCGGATGGTGGACTGGGCCAAGGGGCGGTTCGGCATCGCGCCGCATCTGATCGACCATTCCGGCATGGGCGTCGCCAATCGGGCGACCCCGATGGACATGGTGCGCATCCTGAAGGGGGCGGAGAGCGTCGATCTGCGCGGCATCCTGAAGCCGATCCTGATCCTCGACGACCACGGCCGGATCGAGCGCAACAGCGGCATCACGGTGCAGGGCAAGACCGGCACGCTGAACTTCGTGTCGAATCTGGTCGGCTACGAGCGCACCCGCAGCGGCCGCGAACTGATCTTCGCGGTGCTGACCGGCGACATCGCCCGCAATTCCGAGGTGCCGATGCTGGAGCGCGAGGAGCCGCCGGGGCTGCACTACTGGCTGAACCGCTCGCGTGCCATCCAGCAGGCGCTGATGAACCGCTGGAACGAGGTCTACGGCTGAGCGGGCACGCGGGGCGCCTGCGGGCGCCCCCGCACGGCGGGGCCAGGGCAGATTGCCGGGGCGGCCGCCGTGCGGCGGCGTCAGGCGGAGATGAAGCGGGCGCGGGCGCCGCGCTCGATCGCGGCGGCGTGCAGCCGGTCGATGTTCAGCTCTTCGCGGATCTCTTCGAGCAGGCGCAGCTCGGTCTGGCCGAGCTTGCTGTCGGCGGCGGCGACGTCGCAGGCGAGCGCATAGGCGGTCTCGTTCAGCCGCTCGGGCAGGGCGTCGCGGATCAGGCCGAACAGCGCGTCGAGCCCGTCCTCTTCCTCGAACAGGTCGAAGACGGTCTGGGCGATGCGGCGAATGCGGTCGGAATCGTAGCCGGCGAAGACCGGCAGGAAGTTCACCACGCCCTGGATCATCACCAGCTCGGAGGTGCGCATGTCCTCGTCGGAGGCCGAGATCGCGATCATGACCGCGACGAGCGCGTCCTGGGGGGTGAACGAGGCGGTGTCGAGGCTCATGGCAGTTCTCCGTTGGGCGCGGCCAAGATAGGAGCGGCGCGGGGGGCGGGCAAGGGTGCGGACGCTGCGGCCGCCGCGCGGCGGCGGGGGGTTGACTCTGCCGCGCCGGGCGCCCCTTCTGCCGGCAAAGGCAGGGGGCTCCATGGACAACCGGTTCGATCAGGAACTTGAGGCGCGGCTGGTCCGCTATGCGGCGATCGACAGTCAGAGCGACGACGACGGCGTGGGCGCGCCGAGCACCGCGGTGCAGCTCGACATCCTGCGGCTGTTGGAGCGCGAGCTGGCCGAGATCGGCGCGCAGGACGTGACGCTGACCGATTACGGCGTGGTGCTGGCGACCATTCCGGGCACCGCGCCGGGGCCGACGGTGGGTCTGCTGGCCCATGTCGATACCGCGCCGCAGTTCAACGCCAGCGGCGTCAAGCCGCGGGTGGTGCGCGGCTACAACGGCGGCGAGATCACCTTCCCGGACGATCCCGCGCTGGTGTTGTCGCCGGCGGAATACCCCTATCTGGCCGAGAAGGTCGGCCATGACATCATCACCGCCTCCGGCACGACGCTGCTGGGCGCCGACGACAAGGCGGGCGTGGCGATCATCATGACGGCGGCGCGCCATCTGCTGGCGCATCCCGAGATCCCGCATGGGCCGGTGCGCTTGGCCTTCACCCCGGACGAGGAGATCGGCCGCGGCGTGACCGAGCGGCTGCCGAAGGATCTGGGCGCCGATTTCGCCTATACCTTCGACGGCGGCGCGGTGGGCGAGATCGAATACGAAAGCTTCTCGGCCGATGCGGCGGAGATCAACATCACCGGCGTGTCGATCCATCCCGGCCTGGCCAAGGGCAAGATGGTGAACGCGATCCATCTCGCCGCCAAGATCATCGCCACGCTGCCGCAGGCGACCATGACGCCGGAGGTGACCGACGAGCGCGAGGGCTTCATCCACGCCACCGAGATGGTCGGCGGCTCCTCGGCGAGGAAGATCAAGCTGATCCTGCGCGACTTCGAGCGGGACGGGCTGGCGGCGAAGGGCGCGTTGCTGCAGCAGGTCTGCGCCGCGGTGCAGGCCGGCGAGCCGCGGGCGGCGATCACCTGCGCGATCCGGCCGCAATACCGCAACATGCGCTATTGGCTGGAGAAGGACATGACGCCGGTGGATCTGGCGCGCGACACCGCGCGGGCGCTGGGCATCGAGCCGGTCTCGGTGCCGATCCGCGGCGGCACCGACGGTTCGCGGCTGACCGAGATGGGCGTGCCGACGCCGAACCTGTTCACCGGCATGCAGAACATCCACGGGCCGCTGGAATGGGTCTCGGTGCAGGACATGGCGCAGACCACCGAATTCTGCCTGGCCTTGCTGGAACGGGCGGCGCAGTCGGGTCATTGACCTCGGCCCCAGCGGCGCTTAGGGAACGGGGCCGCGGGGCGCGGGGCCCCGATCAGCGAAAGTCTGTCCGATGAGCGCCTTCCGCGATG
>JAKAJW010000417.1 GCA_021813645.1 Pseudomonadota bacterium
ATGACGTGACGCTGCTGGTGGAGCTTGGCGCCACCGCCCCGCGCGACGCGACGCCCGGCCCCGACGGCACCGCGCCGATCGCCGCCCTGCTCGAAACCACGCTCGCCGCGATGATGGAGGAAGGCCTGGTGCTCGACGCGCTGCTGGCCCGTTCGGACAGCCAGCGGCTCGAGTTCTGGGCCCGGCGCGAGGCCGCCGCAGCGATCACCCTCTCCCGCCATCCGCTGGTCGATTCCGACGTCGCCGTGCCGCTCGACCGGGTGGACACCTTCGTGCGGCGCATCACCCAGCGCCTGCAGGAACTCGACCCCGGCGCCGAGGACATCACCGTGGCCCATCTCGGCGACGGCAACCTGCATTACACCATCTGGCCCACATCGGCCGATCCCGCGCTGCACGACCGGCTGCGCGAGGCGGTCGAGGATGTGGTGGCCGAACTCGGCGGCAGCTTCTCGGCGGAACATGGCATCGGCCTGTCGAAGCTCGCGACCATGCGGCGGCGCAAGGATCCGGTGGCGCTCGACGTCATGCGGGCGATCAAGGCGGCGCTCGACCCGCAGAACCTGCTCAACCCGGGCAAGCTGATCCCCTGAGATGCCGCCCATCGCAAGACCGTCCAACACCTGGTTCCACTGAATGTCTCCGCTCGCCGGCCTCCGCGCCCTCCTCCGCGACCCCGTGTTGCGCCTCGTCGCCGCTGCGCTGATCTGCACCGGCAGCGTCGGCGCCGCGCTGGCGCCCTACCAATCGCTGATCGCGCTACGGCTCTTCGGCTATACGCCGCGCAGCTATGGCGTGATCCTGGTCACCGCCGCCCTGGTCGCGGTCTGCTCGGCCATCGCGGCCGGCATCCTGGCCGATCAGTTCGCCCGCCGCCGCGCCGTCGCCGTCGCGTTGATCTGCTCGATGACGCTGGGGCCCGCGCTGGTCCGGTTGCACCCCTCGCCGATCACCTTCGCGCTGGCCCACGCGCTGCTGATGCCGCTCTCGGCCGGCCTCTTCGGCCAGCTCTTCGCGCTCGCCCGCATCGTTACCGCCAATCGCCCCCCGGCCGAGCGCGAGCGGATCGCCGCGCTGATCCGCGCCGCCTTCTCGCTGCCCTTCGTGACGATCCTGCCGTTGTGGTCGCTCGCCGTCGAGGCCGGCGTCCCGATCCTCGACGTCTACGCGCTGGCGCTGATCGCGGCGCTGGCCGCCTTCGCCCTGATCCTGCGGGGCTGGCCGGCCGACGCCAGCCTGCCGGAGAACCGCCGCTCCGGCCTCCGCTTCGCCGAGGGGCTGCGCGAACTCACCCATCCCGCCGTGCTGCTGCGCATGGCCGCGCTTGGCCTCACCGGGGCGTCGATCGGGCTCTACCTGACCCTGCTCGGCCCGATCCTGACCACCTTCGGCGGCCATCCCAGCGGCATCGTCGCGCTGTTCGCCGGACTGGTGGCGGGGATGGAAGTGCCCTCGATGATGATCGGCGCCAGCCTGGTCGCCCGTTGGCCGAAGACCCGCGTGATCGGCCTCGGCGCGCTGATCCATGCCGGCTTCATGGTCAGTCTCGCGGTCTTGGCCCGGGCGCCGCATCCGCTCTGGCTAGTGATCCCGGCCGGTCTCGGCGCCGGGCTGCTGCTGACGGTGCCGCTCGGCTATATCCAGGATCTGCTCGGCCACCGCCCCGGCGCCGGCGGCGCGTTGATCGCGGTGAACCAGTTCCTCACCGGCGCTTCGGCCGCGCTCGCCTTCATGCTCGGCACCGAGATCGCCGGCTACCCCGGCGCGGCAGTTTGTGGCGCGCTCTTCGCGCTGAGCGGCGCGGCCCTCCTTTGCCTGCTCGACCGCGGCGCCGCCCGCGCCCTGCCCTGAGCTGCCGCGCCAGGTCCGCCCGGCCGGCGCGACCCTACCCGTCTCAGCCCTTCCAGTCGAAAAAGCCCTTCGGGGCCTGCGCCAAGAGCCGCGCCGCCAGGTCGCGCCCCAGTGCGGCCGCCTCGCTCACCGGCCCGCGCGCCTCGCCGGCGATCGCCTCCGATCCGTCGGGCCGCAGGATCTCGCCGCGCAGCCAGATCGCGCCGCCCTCGCGCAGCGCCAGCCCGGCGATCGGCGTCTCGCAAGAGCCGTCCAGCCCGGCCAGAAAAGCCCGCTCCGCCGCCAACCGCTCCGCCGTCGGCCGGTCGGAAATCGGTTCGAGCAGCGCGGCCACCGCCACATCGGCGCTGCGCCGCTCCACCCCGATGGCCCCCTGCGCCACCGCCGGCAGCATCTCCTCCGGCGCGATCGCCGACCGCGCGACACCGGCCAGCCCGAGCCGGTTCAGCCCAGCCATGGCCAGGAAGGTCGCCGCCGCCACGCCGTCTTCCAGCTTGCGCATCCGGGTCTGCACGTTGCCGCGGAACTCGACCACCTCCAGATCCGGCCGGCGCAGCTTCAACTGCGCCCGCCGCCGCAGGCTGGACGAGCCGACCTTCGCCCCCGCGGGCAGATCGGCGAGCCGCGCCGCGGCGGGCGAGACGAAGGCATCGCGCACATCCTCGCGCGGCAGGAAGCAGTCGAGCAGCAGCCCCGCCGGCTGCACCGTCGGCATGTCCTTCATCGAATGCACCGCGATATCGATGGCGCCCGACAGCAGCGCCTCCTCGATCTCGCGGGTGAACAGGCCCTTGCCGCCGATCTCGCGCAGCGCCTTGTCCTGGATCTGGTCGCCCGTCACCTTGATGACGACGATCTCGAAGGCCGCCTCAGGCAGGCCATGCGCCGCCATCAGCCGGTCGCGGGTTTCCTGCGCCTGGGCGAGCGCCAGCGGCGAGCCGCGGGTGCCGATGCGAAGGGGCTTGGCGGGAGAGGGCAAGGGGTCGCTCATGCCTCAGTCCTAGGCCGCGCCGCGCGGCAAGACAATGGGCCGTCGTGCCCGCCCTAATCGGCCAGCAGCGGCCAGAGCGAGGCGACCAGCAGCAGGGCCATGGCGATGTTGAAGGCGCGCAGATGCCAGTCCGCCCGCAGCAGCCGCGCCACCGTCCGCCCCGCCAGCACCCAGAGGCTGGCCGAGCAGGTGCCGAGCGCCAGGAACACCGCCGCCGTCGTCGCCACCCCGGCCAGTCCCGGCGCCGGCAGATAGGCGGTTGTTGCCACCGTCGCCATCGCCCAGGCCTTCGGATTCACCCATTGGAACCCGGCCGCATCGACGAAGCGCAGCGGCCGCTTGCCGGCCGTCGCCGCCGCCCCTTCGGGCGCGCCGGAATGGGCGATCTTCCAGGCCAGCCACAGCATGAACAGAACGGCGCCGACCTTCAGCACCAGCCGCAGCAGCGGCAAGACCTGGAACAGTTGCGCCAACCCCGCGCCCACCGCCGCCACCATCAGCGGAAAGCCGAAGGCGACGCCCAACATATGCGGCAGGGTGCGGCGAAAGCCGAAATTCACCCCCGAAGCCATCAGCATCAGATTGTTCGGACCCGGCGTGAACAGGGTGACGAAGGCGAAGCCCAGCAGGGCCGAGAGGATTTGCGTGTTCATCATGCCGCAAGAATATGCGGCGCCCGCAGCAATTGCCTTGCCATCTTCGCTACAGATGCAGATATTCTGCAATCCATGATCGAACTTGACACTATCAACGCGCGAATCTTGCGCGAGCTCTCCCGCAACGGCCGGCTCGCCAACCAGGAGCTCGCCGAGCGCGTCGGCCTGTCGCCCTCCGCCTGCCTGCGGCGGGTGCAGGAGCTTGAGCGGCGCGGCATCATCCGCGGCTACCGCGCCGTCATCGATCCCGCCGCCTTGGGCGGCGGCTTCACCGCCTATGTCGCGGTCGGCCTCTCGGAACACACCCAGGCCGCCCAGAAGGCCTTCGAACGCGCCATGTCGCTGTCGCCGCATGTCCGCGAATGCCACAATGTCACCGGCACGGTCGAGTTCCTGCTGCGGGTCGAGGTGCCCGACATCGCCGCCTACAAGCGGTTCCACGCCGAGACCCTCGGCACCCTGCCGCAGGTGACGGCGCTGACTACCTACGTGGTGATGGATTCCTCGAAGGACGAACGCGCCTGAGCGGCGAGGCCGTCGAAGGCCGCCGCGACCGCCACCGCCACCGCCCGGCCGGGACGCCCGCCGGCGCGGCTGCGAAACACCACCTTGGTCGCCGGCA
>JAKAJW010000161.1 GCA_021813645.1 Pseudomonadota bacterium
CGCGGTGGCGGCGCCCGCCGCGGCGCCGCGCGCGGCATAGGCGGCCGAACACAGGCAAGTCTGATCGGACTGGCACTTCGGACAGTGCATGGCGGCTTCCTCCCTCGCCCCGCCTCCTCGCGGGGTGGCGGCAAGGCTAAGGGACACATGCCGATTCTGGCAAGTATCGACTGCGGCGCTTGGTCGCTGGCCGCCCGGATGGCCGCCCCGCCGGGGCGACCCGGCTCAACCCCAGGGCCCCTCGATCGCGGCGCGGGTCTCCTCGACCGCGGTGGCCCAGATCGCCAGCATCTCCTGGTCGGGCCGCTCGTAGAGCCCGCCGAAATTGCCGTCGCCCAGCAGCGCACGCGCCGCCTCCGGCCCGCCGGCGCGCAGCCGGTCGAAATCCACCATCGGCTTGGGCTGCGCCGGCTGCGCCACGCCGGCGAGCCGGGTCCAGGGGAAGTTCTCCATCCAGCTGGCATGGCTCGCCACCGGGTCGAAGTCATGCACCTTGGCCAGCGTCTTCGGCGCCATCCACCAGTTATGCAGCCGCACCACGTTGCCCGGATTGGCCGCCATCCATTCGCCGGCGAAATTGCCGGCCGGCAGGTTGCCGCCATGGCCGTTGCACAGCAGGAAGCGCCGGAAGCCCTGGCGGCGCAGGCTGTCGAGCAGATCGCCCAAGACGGCGAGATAGGTCGAGACCCGCAGGCTGACGCTGCCCGGATAGGCCAGGAAGGCCGGCGTGATGCCATAGGCGAAAACCGGAAACACCGCCACGCCAAGCGGCGCGGCCGCCTCGGCCGCCACCCGCTCGGCCAGGATCGAATCCGTCGCCAGCGACAGTTCGGCATGCTGTTCGGTCGAGCCGAGCGGGATCACCGCGCGGTCGTCGCGGCCAAGATACTCCTCGACCTGGCGCCAATTCATCTCGGCGATCTTCATTGCTCCCCCCCCCCGCGGCTGCTCTCGCTCTGGCGGCCATCCTCGCCACAAAGCCGCGGCCGGGGCAAGGGCGAGCCCGCGCTGCCGTTTGCGTCCGTGCCTGTGGTGGTGACGGTGTGGTGGTGACGGTGTGGTGGTGACGGGGCGCGCGCCGGCTGAGCCCGCGCGGTCAGGCCCGCTTCAGCCGGATCACCACGTCGACGCGGGCGATCGTGGTGCCGGCGGGCGCCTCGGGCAGGCCCTGCAGGCGCAGCCGGTCGGTCGGCGCGTCGGTCAGCTCGTGGCTGTCTTCCCAGTAGAAATGCGGGTGATCGTCGATCCGGGTGTCGAAATAGCTGCGGCTGCCGTCCACCGTGATCTCGCTCAGCAGCCCCGCCTCACAGAAGGCGCGCAGCGTGTTGTAGACGGTGGCCAGCGACACCGGCTCGCCGGCGGCGCGGGCGGCCGAGAACAGGCTTTCGGCGGTCACGTGGCGGTTCTCGCCGTCGCCCACCAGCAAGGCGCCCAGCGCAAGCCGCTGCCGGGTCGGGCGCAGGCCCGCCCGGCCCAGCCAGCGCCGCGCGGCCGCCAGCCCGGCCCGGTCCACGGCGGGGACCTGCACGGGGGCGATAGGGGCGGGCAAGGAGGAAGGCGCATCCGACATAAGCTGAATATAAAGGGTCGTCTCACGCCATTTCAAACGAAATCCGGCGCTTCTCACGGCGCCCCGGCACGCCACCCGCCCTTGCCAGAGCTTGAACACGGGTGATAGAGGATCAGCAGAAACGGCATTGACCAGGGGGTATCAGCCGCATGGCGGTCTATCCGACACGCTTCGAGAAAGAGGATTTGCTGCGCTGCGCCAGGGGCGAGCTGTTCGGCCCGGGCAATGCGCAACTGCCCTTGCCGCCGATGCTGATGATGGACCGGATCACCGATATCTCGGCGGATGGCGGCCTGCACGGCAAGGGCCATGTGGTCGCAGAATTCGATATCCACCCCGACCTGTGGTTCTTCGCCTGCCATTTCCCCGGCAATCCGGTGATGCCCGGCTGCCTCGGGCTCGACGGGCTCTGGCAGCTGACCGGCTTCAATCTCGGCTGGCGCGGCTGGCAGGGCCAGGGCTTCGCGCTCGGCGTCGGCGAGGTGAAGCTGACCGGCATGGTCCGGCCCGACCGCAAGCTGGTCACCTATTACGTCGATTTCACCCGCGTCATCGACCGCAAGTTGAAGATGGGGGTGGCCGACGGCCGTGTTGTCGCCGATGGCGAGGAAATCTATGTGGTCAAGGACATGAAGGTCGGTCTGGCCGCCAGCTGACCGCCGCCCTTGAGGAGAGTGCCCATGCGTCGTGTCGTCGTCACCGGGATCGGGATCGTTTCGCCGATCGGCAATTCCGCCGCCGAAGTGGAAGCCAGCCTGCGCGCCGGCCGCTCTGGCATCATCTTTGCCGAGGATTATGCCGAACACGGCTTCCGCTGCCAGGTGAAGGGCCAGCCGCAGATCGCGGTCGAAGACCACATCGACAAGCGCGACCTGCGCTTCATGGGGCCGGGCGCGGCCTATAACTTCATCGCCATGCGCCAGGCGATCGCCGATGCCGGGCTGGAGGACCACGAGGTCTCCAACGAGCGCACCGGCCTGATCGTCGGCTCCGGCGGGCCCTCGACCTCGAACTTCTTCCAGGCCCATCAGATCGTGATCGAGAAGGGCAGCCCGAAGCGGATGGGCCCGTTCATGGTCACCCGCTGCATGTCCTCGACCAACTCGGCCTGCCTGGCCACGCCGTTCAAGATCAAGGGGGTGAACTATTCGATCACCTCCGCCTGCTCGACCTCGGCCCATTGCATCGGCAACGGCGTCGAGCAGATCCAGATGGGCAAGCAGGACATCGTCTTCGCCGGCGGCGGCGAAGAGCTGGACTGGACGCTGTCCTGCCTGTTCGACGCGATGGGCGCGATGAGCTCGAAATACAACGACACGCCGCAGACCGCCTCGCGGCCCTATGACGCGACGCGCGACGGCTTCGTGATCGCCGGCGGCGGCGGGGTGCTGGTGCTCGAAGAACTCGGCCATGCCCTGGCGCGCGGCGCCAAGATCTATGCCGAGGTCACCGGCTACGGCGCCACCTCCGACGGCTACGACATGGTGGCCCCCTCCGGCGAGGGCGGCGAGCGGGCGATGCGGCTGGCGCTTTCGACCCTGCCGCAGGGCCGCAAGATCGACTACATCAACAGCCACGGCACCTCGACGTCGGTCGGCGACGTGGTCGAGGTGGAGGCGATCCGCCGCATCTTCGGCGAAGGCGCCACGCCGCCGATCGCCTCGACCAAATCGCTCACCGGCCATTCGCTCGGCGCCACCGGCGTGCACGAGGCGATCTATTCGCTCCTGATGATGCAGGGCAATTTCATCGCCGCCTCGGCCAATGTCGTCACCCTCGACCCGGCGCTGCGGCCGGGCGAGATCGTCACCGAACTGCGCGAGAACGTCGCGCTCGACTCCGTGCTGTCCAACAGCTTCGGCTTCGGCGGCACCAACGCCACGCTGGTCTTCAGCAAACACCTGGGCTGAGGGAGTAGCCAGAATGGCAGACTTGTTGCACGGCAAGCGGGGCCTGGTGATGGGCGTCGCCAATGACCGCTCGATCGCCTGGGGCATCGCCAAGGCGATGGCCGCGGAAGGCGCCGAGCTTGCCTTCTCCTACCAGGGCGAGGCCTTCGGCAAGCGGGTCGAGCCGCTGGCCGCCTCGCTCGGCTCCGACTTCCTCGTGGACGTCGACGTGATGGATGATGCCTCGCTCGACGCCTGTTTCGCCGCACTCGCCGCGCGCTGGGGCAAGCTCGACTTCCTGGTTCACGCCATCGCCTATTCCGACAAGCCCGCGCTGACCGGCCGGTTCATCAACACCAGACGCGACAACTTCAAGACCTCGCTCTGCATCTCCTGCTACTCGTTCATCGACGTCGCCCGCCGCGCCGCCGAGCTGATGCCCGACGGCGGCACGCTGCTGACGCTCACCTTCCAGGGCTCGAACCGGGTGACGCCGAACTACAACGTGATGGGCGTCGCCAAGGCGGCGCTGGAATCGGCGGTGCGCTACCTCGCCAACGACCTCGGGCCGCAGCAGATCCGGGTCAACGCGATCTCGCCCGGGCCGATGAAGACGCTGGCCGGCGCGGCGATCGGCGGCGCCCGCGCCACCTTCCGC
>JAKAJW010000403.1 GCA_021813645.1 Pseudomonadota bacterium
TCCACACGCTCGACCGGCCGAGCTTGGCCGAGCGGCTGGCCCGGCTGGTGCAGGAGCGCGGCGCCTGCCCGGAACTGTTCGTGCAGGTGAACACCGGCGCCGAGCCGCAGAAGGCCGGCGTTCTGCCGGATGCGGCGGACGCTTTCATCGCCGCCTGCCGCGGGATGGATCTGCCGATCGCCGGGCTGATGTGCATTCCGCCGGACGGCGAAGCGGCGCGGCCGCATTTCGCGCTGCTGCGCCAGATCGCGGCGCGCAACGGGCTGGCCGGGCTCTCGATGGGGATGAGCGCGGAATTCGAGACCGCCATCGCCGAAGGCGCGACGCATGTCCGCGTCGGCTCGGCGATCTTCGGGGCGCGGGCGGCGCGCTGAAGGCGCAGCGTGCCGGCGGCTTAGCCGCGGACGACGATCCGGCTGTGCGGGCCCAGGCGGCGGGCGAGCCACAGCAGGTCGCCCGGCGCGAAGGCGAGGCATCCGGCCGTCGGATGGCGCGGCTTGCGCCAGCGGTGCAGGAAGATCGCCGAGCCCCGGCCGGGGGTGGCCTCGGGATAGTTCCAGTCGGAGATCAGCACCAAATCGTAGAGCCGGTCGCCGCGCCGCAGCCGTTCGTGCGAGAAGCGATGCGGCGCGCGCACCGGCTGGTTGTAGGCCGGGTCGCGCGCATCGTCGGACCACAGATCGGCGGGGCCGATCGGCTTGGCGCCGCGGGGCAGGGCGCGGCGCGCCAGCCGGTCGGGCCGGTAGTAGAGCCCGGCGACGCGCCAGCGGCCGGCGGGGGTGGCGCCGTCGCCTTCCCGCTTGGCGCCGGTGATGCCACCGCGGCCGAGCGCGCAGGGCAGCCGGCGGGCCCCGAAGCGGGCGCCCCAGCGGGTGACCACCAGATCGGTCACAGCAGATGCCCCGATTTCGCCGCCTTGGTGGCGAGATAGGCGGCGTTTTCGGCGGTGCGGCCGACCTTGAGCGGCACCCGCTCGGCCACGCCGAGCCCCATCGCCTGCATCATCCGAACCTTGGCGGGGTTGTTGGTCAGCAGCCGGATCTGGCGCACCCCCATCTCGCGCAGCAGGGCGGCGCCGATGCGGAAGTCGCGCTCGTCGTCCTCGAAGCGGAGCCCGTGGGTCGCCTCCACCGTGTCGAAGCCCTGATCCTGCAGCCGGTAGGCGCGCATCTTGTTGGCCAGCCCGATGCCGCGGCCCTCCTGGTTGAGATAGAGCAGGATGCCGGCGCCCTCGGTGCCCATCTGCGCCAACGCGGCGTGCAGCTGCGGGCCGCAGTCGCATTTCAGGCTGCCGATCACGTCGCCGGTGAAGCAGGCGGAATGCAGCCGGGTCAGCACCGGTTGCGTGCGGTCCGGGCGGCCGATCTCGATGGCGTAATGCTCCTCGCCGCCGTCCTCGGGGCGGAACACATGCACCCGGCCGGCGCGCGCCGCCTGCATCGGCAGCCGGGCGGAGACCACTGGATGCAGCGTCGGGGCGGCGAGCAGCGCCTGGCAGGCCTCGGTGACCGGGATCAGCGTCAGGCCCTCGGCGGCGGCGAAGGCCGGCCCCTCGGCCAGCGGCAAGATCAGCGCGGCGGGCAGCAGATGCGCCGTCTTGGCGAGCGCGATGGCGGTGGCGGCCAGCGCCGGGGCGCCGCCGCGCAGCGTCTGGAACGGCCCCTTCAGCGGCGTCATCAGATCGTCGGCCGGGTCGGCGGCGGCGCGGATCCAGGCCAGGTCGGCCGTGTCCGGAAGGGCGAGCCGGGCGAGGTCGCCGTCATAGACGCGGGCCTTCAGCGTCTCCGCCCGCCAGGCCGTGAGCAACAGCGCGGGGGAGCCGGGCAGGGCGCGGAAGGCGGCCAGCCGCTCGGCGTCGAGGGTTTCGGCGGCGGCGGCGAGCAGCGTTTCGCCGCCGCCGGACAACACCACCGGCAGACCCATGCGCAGGTCGGCGCGGGCGCGGTTCAGAAGTTCGGCGAGGGTGGGGCGCAGGCTCATGCGGGGGCGGTCTCAGCGGCGGATCCGGTGACGTCTATCTAGGGCGGGCGGTCGGGAATTGAAACATTTTCCCCTGCGGCGACAACTCCGCGTGAAAAATCTGTAGCAGATCTTGCCAGGTCAGCGACTTGGGCGCATCTGCGAAAGGCAAGCACGACCCTCACGGAGGCCAAGACGATGGCGAATCTCAAGAAAATTCTGCTTGTCGACGACGAGGACGACCTGCGCGGGGCGCTGTCCGAACAACTGGTGATGACCGAGGACTTCGACGTCTTCGAGGCCGCCAACGGGCATGAGGCGAACGAGCGGCTGAAGGGCGGTCACTATGACCTGATCATCCTCGACGTTGGCTTGCCGGATACCGACGGGCGCGAGCTGTGCAAGCGGATGCGCAAGCAGGGGGTGAAATGCCCGGTGCTGATGCTGACCGGGCACGACACCGACAGCGACACCATCCTGGGGCTCGATTCCGGTGCCAATGACTATGTCACCAAGCCGTTCAAGTTCCCGGTGCTGCTGGCGCGGATCCGGGCCCAGCTGCGCCAGCACGAGCAGTCGGAAGACGCGGTGTTCCAACTCGGGCCCTATACGTTCAAGCCGGCGCAGAAGATGCTGGTCGACGAGCGCGACAAGAAGATCCGGCTGACCGAGAAGGAAACCAACATCCTGAAGTTCCTCTACCGCGCCACCGAGGGGGTGGTGCCGCGCGAGGTGCTGCTGCACGAGGTCTGGGGCTACAACGCCGGCGTGACCACCCACACGCTGGAGACCCATATCTACCGGCTGCGCCAGAAGATCGAGCCCGACCCCTCGAACGCGCGGCTGCTGGTGACGGAATCGGGCGGTTACCGGCTGGTGGCTTGAGCCATATTTCGGCCGGATTGCGCGGCTATTCTGCCCCTATCGCGGCAGCGTGCCGACCCGAGTTCCCCTGGCCGCATCGGGGTCATGATGCGGCTCCTCCCTGTTGGACTGGCCCGGGCTTCGGCCCGGGCCTTCTTTTTCCCGGGCTGTGGCGCGATAGCCACCATTCGGACGCTCTTTGCAATCAGACCGGGTTTTTTGTCTCGAATATGTAAAGAATGGACTACAATAATTAAATCCAGGGTTGAGCGGTCGACGCTTCCTGGCTCCCGGCCCGCAGCCGGGTGTTGCTGCGGATCCTCCCTGTTGGACTGGCCCGGCTTCCCGCCGGGCATTTCTTTTTTGCCGGGGCGCTGCGGGGCCGGCCTGGCCCGATTCCCTCACGCCTCCCGTATCTTGCGCGCCGTGTAGACCAGCAGCAGCAGGCTGCAGAGCGCGGCGAGCGCGAAGGGCGTCCGCAGCGCCTCGGCGCGGCCGAACGGGCCCTGAAGCGCGGCGACCAGGGCGCCACCGGCCAGCG
Source organism: Pseudomonadota bacterium (assembly GCA_021813645.1). Classification (GTDB taxonomy): domain Bacteria; phylum Pseudomonadota; class Alphaproteobacteria; order Rhodobacterales; family Rhodobacteraceae; genus Solirhodobacter. The sequence goes on from JAKAJW010000403.1 coordinate 3,365, forward strand.
CGCCGATCGGCATCATGCCCCAGCCGAAGAAACGGTAGAGGCTGTTCACCCGGCCCAGGATCCGGTCGGGGATCAGCCGCTGGCGGAACGAGACGGTGGCGACGTTCCAAAGCATCGAGCCGGCGGCCTCGACCGCCAAGGCAAGCGCGGCGGCGGCGGGCGAGTTGGTTGCGGCGAAGCCGGCATAGGCGAGGGCGAAGCAGGCCAGCCCGGCCATCATGCTGCCGCGCAGGCCGAGCCGGGCGCAGAACCGGGGCGCGACCAGCCCGCCGAGCACGCCGCCGGCGGCGCCGGCCGAAAGCAGCAGGCCGTAGCCGAAGGAATCGAGATGCAGGATCTCCTGCGCGAACAGCACGAGTACGGTGAAGGCCGCCGTGTAGCAGGCGTTCAACAGGCCGAGCATGATCGCCAGCCGCAGGATCAGCCGATGCCCGCGCAGCCAGTCGATGCCCTGTTTCAGCTCCTGCAGGAAGGGCGCGCGCTGCGGCAGGGCGATCGGCGGGATCAGCATCAGCCAGACCAGCGCGGCGGCGAAGGCGAAGCTCGCCGCGTCGAAGCCGAAGGGGATGGCGATGCCGAGCGCGATCAGCACGCCGGCGAGCGGCGGGCCGGCGAATTGCGCCATGATCTGGCCGGCCGACCACATCTGGCTGTTGGCGTCTTCGAGGTCGGCCTTGTCGACGATCGAAGGCAGCAGGGTCTGGGCGGCATTGTCGTGCAGCACATCGGCGGCGCCGATCAGGAAG
>JAKAJW010000005.1 GCA_021813645.1 Pseudomonadota bacterium
CGCCATTTTGTCGCTGCCGGTGGAATTCCAAGATTCGATATTGAAGTAGCAAATAAGGGGCAAAGTACCGCCCTCTACGTTAAACCCGAAACTCACATCGTCGTTGATCTCCCAAATTTTCAGTGGGGAAGCGCCGATGTGTTTGATGGGCTCGACCGAGAGGATGGAGGGCATCACGTGGCCCCGGGAGGATCTTTCCTTTCCATTGCCGAGGCAGATGATGAGAAGGCAATTACAGAAGAAATATTTGAAATGATTAAGGCCGGAAAGATGAAGGTATTCGGGCGCGTATATCTCCTCTTTACGGACGTTTTCGGAATTAAAAGAGAAGTTACCTTTGATTTTGACTTCGGGGGCGAGAAGGGCCTTCGGCACGGCCCGCGCCTCGGAGGGCAAACCGAGAAAGAGAGAAAATCCTAGTGCCGCGAAGATGAGCTTGCGCACCCCTCACCTACCCGCGCCGGAAGGCGTCAGATGGGTTGGTGCGGATGCTACATAAGTCCGGAAATTCTCTGGGGGGTGCCCCCTTGCCATCGCCAAGCGCGAAACGGGCGCCGGCCGGCCCCGGCTCAGCCCGGCCGCACCAGGCTTGCGAACAGCCGCGGGTCGATGCTTTCGGCGGCGAAGGTCGGCCCCTCGGTCAGCACCGAGACGGCATCGTGCGAATGCAGGCTTTCCTGATGGCTCGCCACCACCCGGAAATCGCCGACCCGCGGATCGGACAGCAGTTCGGCGGCGAAGCTGCGCGCGGCATCCTCGACGAAGATCGGATTGGCGGCGTTCAGCTCGGCGAAGGCCTGTTCGTCCTCGCGCTTCACCATCACCTGGGTTTCGGTCGGCACCGCGCGGCGGCAGATCTGCACCAGATCCTCGAACCACAGGCAGTCGGCGCCCTCCTTCACCTCGACAGAGACCCGCGCCACCGAGCGTTGCGAATGCGGCGTGGCGAGCTGGCCGCGGCCGCGCCTTGCATGTTCGGACAGTTCCAACGAGCAGGGGCAGGTCGAGGAATACACATAGTCGAGATGGATGATCTTCTTGCGCACCCCGCCGCGGTCGACCAGTTCCAGCGCGATGTCGTAATACTGATAGCCCTCCAGACCGGAGCGCAGGCTGGCCACCTTCATCGGGAAGGAAAACCGCATCTGGATGCGGGCGTCGAAGCTTTCCAGATGGCTCTTGTAGTCGTCGAGCGCGTGCTCGATCACCGCGAAGCTGAAGGTGCGCTCGGCATGGGCATAGAAGCTGCGCATGATGCGCGACATGTTGATGCCCTTCTTCTCGGCCTCCAGGCTCACCGTGCCCGTCACCGAGGTCTCCAGCGTCAGATCGGCCGCGCCGCGCGAATGGAAGCGGATCGGCAGCCGGAAGTTGGAGATGCCGACATGCTGGATCTGGGTCCGCGCACCGACGATCAGGCTGGCCGGCCCGTTCTGCAGGTCGGGCAGGCTGGCGCGATAGTCCGCGTCGGCGGTGAAATCCTCGGGATAGGCGCGGCTCAGATGCGGATAGTCCGTGGTCCCGAGCAGCCGCAGCAGCGCCGGGTCGACGGCGGCAAGCTCGACATCGTCGGCCCGCTCCGCCCAGTCGCGCAGAATCGCCAGGGCGCGCTCGGCCTCCTTGCGGCTAGCTTTGCGGTCGTGATCGGGCATATGCAGGTTCATGGGCTCTCTCCCCTGACGCGCGGCCCCCCTAAGATGGGCTTTCGGCGCCGCAAGTCCAGCGACGCGGAAGATTCGATGTATTTTCCCGGTCAGATCGCCGCGAGACCGCGTTGCAGATCGGCCAGAAGATCGCCGGTATCCTCCAGCCCGACCGACAGCCGGATCAGCCCCGGGGTGATGCCAAGCTGCGCCTTCTGCGCCTCCGGCAGGCGCTGGTGGGTGGTGGTGGCCGGATGGGTCGCGATCGACTTGGCATCGCCCAGGTTGTTGGAAATCTTCCAGATTTCCAATGCGTCGAGCAGCCGGAACGCGGCCTCTTTGCCGCCCTTGACGTCGATCGCCAGCATGGTGCCGGGCGCGTTCAGCGTGGCCTGGGCCAGGGCGTGCTGGGGATGGCTCGCCAGGCCCGGATAGATCACCCGCGCCAGCCGCGCATCGCCCTCGAGCGCCGCCGCGACGCGGCCCGCGCTTTCCGCCATCGCCCGGCAACGCAGGTCGAGCGTCTGCATCCCGTTCAGCATCAGCCAAGCGGTGAACGGACTCATCGAGCCGCCGGTGTGCTTCATATAGGGCTCGACCACCTTGCGGATATGCTCGCGGCGGCCGCAGATCACGCCGCCGAGGGCGCGGCCCTGGCCGTCGATATGCTTGGTCGTCGAATAGATCACCACATCGGCGCCGAGCGCCACCGCGCGCGAGAAGACCGGGGTGGCGAAGACATTGTCCACCACCACCAGCGCCCCCGCCGCATGGGCGATCTCGGCCACCGCGCCGATGTCGATCAGCTCCAGCGTCGGGTTCGACATCGACTCGAGGAACACCGCCTTGGTCCCCGGCCGCACCGCGGCGCGCCACTGATCGAGGTCGGTGCCGTCGACGAAGCTCACCTCGACCCCGAACCGGCCGAGCACGTCCTCGAGGATATAGAGGCAGGAGCCGAACAGCGCCCGGGCGGAGACGACATGATCGCCCGCCTTCAGCATCGACACCAGCGCGCCGTTGACCGCCGCCATGCCGGAAGCGGTGGCGAAGGCGTCCTCGGTGCCCTCGACGGCGGCGATGCGCTCTTCGAACATCCGCACCGTCGGGTTGCCGTAGCGGGCGTAGATGAATTCGTCCGGGCCGCTCTGGATGAAGCGCGCCTCGGCCTGCTCGGCCGAGTCATAGGCGAAGCCCTGCGTCAGGAAGATCGCCTCGGCCATCTCGCCATATTGGCTCCGCCGGCTGCCCTCATGGACGAGTTTCGTGCGCAGCTTCCAGTCTTCCGCCATCTCGCGCCCCTTCCGCGCCCCGGCCCCGAGGCATGAAAAAACCCCCACCGCAAAGGCGTGGGGGCCTGGCCCTGCCCTCTTTAGCGGCTTGTTTAACGTGGCCCGCAATCCGGTGAACAAAACGCCACGAGCCGCCTCCTACGCCCTCTGTTGCCTTGCGTCAACAGGGGCCCGGTGTCATGCATCTTTGATCCGCGCTTCACCGCCCTGTCGCAGCGCCGCCCTATGAGCGAGACGCAAGATATTGTGGATCGCGGCCATGCCCCTTCTACGGATCAACGCGGACGGCACCCAGCCCCGCTGCGAGGGCGGCCAAGGGGCGTTGCGGGCCGCGCTCGCCGCGCTGCCGCCCGGCGTGCCGGTGATCGCGCTGATCCACGGCTTCCGCTTCTCGCCCCGCCAGCCGGCGCAGAGCCCGCATCGCCACATCCTCGCGCTGGAGCCGGAACCGGGCTGCCGCAAGGCGCTGTCCTGGCCGCGCCACCTCGGCTTCGGCCGGGGCGATCCGGCCGAGGGGCTCTGCATCGCCTTCGGCTGGGAGGCGCGCGGCACGATCTGGGCCGCCCATGCCGAGGCCGCCCGCGCCGGCGCCGCGCTGGCCCGGCTCGCCACCGAGATCGAGGCGCTCCGCCCCGGCACCCGGCTCGACCTGCTCGGCCACAGCCTGGGCGCGCGGGTCGCGCTGCAGGCGCTGACGCATCTCGACCGGCCGCTGATCGGCCGTGCCGTGCTGATGGCGGCCGCCGAGTTCCGCCGCCCGGCCGCCCATGCGCTGGCCAGCCCGGCCGGCCGCGGCGCCGAAATCGTGAATGTGATCAGTCGTGAAAACGACCTGTTCGACTTCCTGATCGAGCGGCTGCTGCCGCGCCGGCCGGATCGCGCGCTCGGCCGAGGCGCCGGCGGCGGCGCGGCGAACTGGCTCGACCTGCCGCTCGACCGGCCCGAAACGCTCGCCGCCTTGGCCCGGCTCGGCCACCGGATTGCCCCGCCGCAAGGCCGGATTTGCCATTGGAGCCTCTATTTGCGCCCCGGTGTCTTCGCCCTCTACCGCGCGCTGCTGCGCGACGGGCTGCCGCTGGCGCTGCTGCGCGCGCGGCTGTCGGAGGGGCCGATGGAAGAGCGGCCAGAGCGGCCGCCGGCGCGGCCGGGCCGGCGCTGGCCGCCGCCGCTG
>JAKAJW010000452.1 GCA_021813645.1 Pseudomonadota bacterium
AGGGCGAGATCGAGGCGGCGCGCCGGCTCTATCAGACGGTGCTGGCCGCCTATCCCGGCAACCAAGCGGCCCGACGCGCGCTGGCCCGGCTGTTGCACGGCCCGGCCGGCCCGGCCGCCGGCGCGAGAGCCGGCGAGCCGCCGCCCGAGGCGCTGCGCGAGCTGCTGACCCTGGCCAACGCCGGCCAGCGTCGTGCCGCCCTCCACCGGGCCGAGCGGCTGGCGCAAGGCTTCCCGACCTCCGCCGCGCTGTGGAACCTGCTCGGCATCATGCGGGTCGAGGCCGGCCAGCTGACCCGGGCCGAGGCAGCCTTCCGCCGGGCGCTGGCGGTGGATGCTAGCTTCCCCGACGCCTGGAACAATCTTGGTAACGTGCAGCGCCAGCGCGGCCAGCGCGCCGCGGCGGTGGAAAGCTTCCGCCGGGCCATCGCGCTGCGCCCGGATTATGCCGAGGCGCATGGCAATCTCGGTACCGCGCTGCGCGGCGAGGATGACGCCGCCGCAGAGGCCTGCTATCGCCGCGCCATCGCGCTGAAGCCCGGCTACGCGGCGGCGCATGGCAACCTCGGCGCGGTGCTGATCGACCGCGGCGACCTCGACGAGGCGATCGTCTGCTTCCGGCGCGCGCTGGAGCTGACGCCGAACGATCCGGTGGCGCTCAACAACCTCGGCAATGCCCTGCAGGATTGGGGCGATCTCGCCGGCGCCGAGGCGCTTTACCAGCGCGCGCTGCAGGTCCGGCCCGAGGACATCGACGCCCTGAAGGGGCTCGGGCGCGTGCGCGACACGCGCGGCGATTTCGACGGCGCGGCGGCATGCTATCGTGCGGTGTTGCGGCTCAATCCGGACGACGCCGAATGTTTCCGCACGCTCAGCGCCGATGTCGAATTCCACTCCGGCGACCGGATGTTCGAGGCGATGCGGCTGATCTATACCCGCGCCGAGCAGCAATCGAAAGACCGCTGCCAGATCTGCTTCGCTCTGGCCAAGGCCTGCGAGGATGTCGGCGACCTGGCCGCGGCCTTCTCCTACCTGCGAGAGGGCAATGCCCTCCGCAAGGCTCAGCTCGGCTATGACATCGCCACCGACCGCCGCCGGATCGCCGCCATCCGCGACCACGCCCCGGCGCTGCGGGCCGTCGCCCTGCCGGCCGAGCCGCCGGCGGCGGTGGTGCCGATCTTCATCCTCGGCCTGCCGCGCTCGGGCACCACGCTGGTGGAACAGATCGTCTCCAGCCATCCGCTTGTCAGCGGCGCGGGCGAATTGCCCTATGTCCCGCGGCTCGGCGCCGAGTTGGCCACCGGCTGGCAGGAACCCAGCCCCGAGCGTCTGCGCGCCTTCCGCCGCGGCTATCTCGACCGGCTCGCCGCCCATGCCGCCGGCCGGCCCTATGTGATCGACAAGATGCTCGACAACGCGCTCTACATCGGTCTGATCGCCCAGGCCCTGCCGGAGGCGCGGATCGTCCATGTCCGGCGCGATCCGCGCGCGGTGTGCTGGTCGCTCTACAAGCACTATTTCCACGGCGCCGGGCTCGGCTACAGCTACGATCTGGCCGATGCGGTGGCCTATTCCCGGTTGCACGAGGCGCTGATGGCCGATTGGGCGCGGCTCTATCCCGACCGGGTCCATGCGCTGTCCTACGAGGCGCTGACCGAGGATCCGGCGGCCGAGACGCGCCGGCTGATCGCCCATCTCGGTCTCGATTGGGACGCCGCCTGCCTGCATCCGGAACGCAATCTCCGCGCGGTGCGGACCGCCTCGCAGCATCAGGTCCGTCAGGCGGTCTATCGCGGCAGCTCGGCTGCCTGGCGGCGGTTCGCGCCCTTCCTGGGCGACGCCTTCGACGGGCTCGAGGCCTAGCCGCCCGGGCGGCGGGCCTCGGTGCGATGTCGGTGTGAAATCGGTGCAAAATCGGTGCGAAATCGGTATTCGGATTTTGCAGCCGTCCCAGGCGGTTAGACGCCGGAATCCGGCCGGATGCCGGGCCGCTGGGGCGCCGCGGCAAGGTTTTGTTAACCGTGCTTTGGCCGGTTCCCTTCGGCTGGGTTCCGCACTAGTGTCGCGCCAAGCAGCAAGGGAGCAGCCAATGTCGAAGCAGGTCCGCTGGGGTATTCTGAGCGCCGCCAAGATCGCCCGGGAATGGGTCGCGCCGGCCATCCACAATTCGGCCCGTGGCGTGATCGCCGCCGTGGCCAGCCACACGCCGGGCAAGGCCGAGGCCCTGGCCGCGCCCTATGGCGATGTGAAGATCTACAACGATTATAATGCTTTGCTGGCCGATCCTGAGATCGACGCGATCTATATCCCGCTGCCCAACGGCGGCCATGTGGAATGGACGGAAAAGACGCTGCGGGCCGGCAAGCACGTGCTCTGCGAAAAGCCGATCGCGCTGAAGGCCGAGGAGGTCGACCGCCTGATCGCGCTGCGCGACGAAACGAAGAAATTCGCCGCCGAGGCCTTCATGGTGACCCATCACCCGCAATGGCACCGGGTCCGCGAACTGTTGGCGCAGGGCGCCATCGGCAAGCTCTTGCATGTCCAGGGCGGCTTCTCCTTCTACAACGACGACCCCCAGAACATCCGCAACGACCCGGCCCAGGCCGGCGGCGCCCTGCGCGACATCGGCGTCTATCCCTCGGTCACCGCCCGCTTCGTCACCGGCCAGGAGCCGACCGCCATCCGCGCGCAGATCACCTGGGATCGCGGGATCGACTCGACGGCCCGGGTCTGGGCCGAATTCCCCGGCTTTTCCATGGACTTCTACGTTTCCATGCGGATGCATCCTTATCAGTCGATGCTGTTCCACGGCGATGCCGGCTGGATCCGTGTGAACGCGCCGTTCAACGCCAAGGCCTATGGCGACGAGACCCTGGAAATCCGCGACCGTTCCGGCGCGGTCCGGCTGGAGCGCTTCGCCATGATCGACCAATACACCGCGCAGATCGACGGCTTCCACGACACCGTGCTCGACGGTGCCGCCTATGCCTGCCCGCTGGAGTTCTCGCGCGGCAATCAGCGCATGATCGACATGATCTACGCCAGCGCGAATTAGCCGCGGGCGTTGTTGTCCCGGATCAAGGCGCGGCCCGCAGGCTTCTGCTAGGCTTCCTTCTAAAAAAGGAGGAGGCCATGCAAAGGACCGTTACGCTATTGGTTCTGGCAAGCGAGGAAAAGGCGCGCTTGCTTGAAATAAACAGTTTGGACAAGGTCTTAGAAGAGATCGAATGCGTCGACCGTTCGCCGGTCGATGACGAGGGCAAGGAGTTCTCCGATCGCGCCGGACGAATGGCGGTCGGTGGCGAGGCGCGCCACGCCTTCGAGCCGCGTACCCTGGTGGCGGATCGTCTGCGCCAGGAATTTGCGGGCAAGGTTGTGGCGGCGATGTCCGAGCGGCTGGCCGCGGCGCCGTTCGACCGGCTGGTGGTTGCGGCAGGGCCGAAGATGCTCGGCCTGCTGCGCACGGCGCTCAGCCCCGAGCTGCGGCGGCGACTGGTCTTCGATCTCGACAAGGAACTGATCGACCTTCCGGTGGCGGACCTGACGCGCCATATCGGCGCCGGCTTGGCGCGTTGATTGGCGTCAGGGCCGGGCTCAGGCGGCCGGCAGGGTCTGGCCAAGCAGGCGGACCATGTTGCCTCCCATGACCTTGGCGATCGTCGGCTCGGAAAGCCCGGCTTGCAGCAGCGCCTCGGTCAGCGCGGCCAGTTCGGAGACATCGAACGGCTCGGGCACCGCGCCGTCGAAATCCGAGCCGAGCGAGACCGCATCCTCGCCCAGAAGGACGATCGCGGCCTGCACCGCGCCAGCAATGCCGGCGGGCGAGGGGTCGCCGATCACTTCCTGCCAGTAGCCGATCCCGGCGACGCCGCCGCGCGCCATGATATCCACCATCAGATCGTCGGAGAAGTTGCGCGGCGAGTGGCAGTGCGAACAGATGCCGGTGTGGCTCACCACCAGCGGCACATTGGTCATCGCCAGCACGTCGCGCGCCGTCTGCTCGCTGGAATGGGTGAGGTCGATGAGGAAGCCGCGCGCCACCAATTCCCTCACCAGCGCCCGGCCGTAGTCGGTCAGGCCACCGCGCTGCGCGCCGTG
>JAKAJW010000399.1 GCA_021813645.1 Pseudomonadota bacterium
ACCGACGATTTCCTCTCCTTCGTGGTGCTGACCCATTTCGCCACGGCGCTGGTGCTGCTCGGCTTCTTCTTCCGCGACTGGCGGGCGATCATCGGCGGCGTCTTGCGCAGCCTCGCGCAGCGTCGGCTGGACCCAGGCGACCTCCACGCCCGGTTGGGTTGGCTGTTGGCGGTCTCGACCATCCCGGCGGGGCTGATCGGTCTGGCCTTGCAGCATCGGATCCAGGCGTTCTTCGGCGATGCCTCCGTGGTTGCCCTGGTGCTCGTGCTGAATGGCGGCGTGCTCTACGCCGTCGAAAAGATGCGCCGGCGCGGGATAGAGGATGGGCCCTACGACGACCGCAGGATCGCGGCGCTGAGTTGGACGGAGGCGGTTCTGGTCGGCCTTGCCCAATGCTTCGCGCTGATTCCCGGCTTTTCCCGCACCGGGCTGACGATGGCCGGCGGATTGGTCGCCGGGCTGTCGCACGAAAACGCGGCGCGCTATTCCTTTCTGCTGGCCACCCCGATCATCACTGCTGCCGCCTTCCTGAAGCTGCCCGACCTCTTTCGCCATCATGGCGCCGGGTTGGGGCCGGCGGCGGTCGGCGCGATCTGTTCGGCGTTGACCGCCTATCTTTCGGTCCGCTTTCTGCTGAGATACTTCGAGACCCGGACGCTGATGCCGCTCGCCCTCTACTGCATCATCGTGGGCGTCTTGAGCTTTCTGATGCTCGGTCTCTGAGGGGCGTCGTTACGCGGGTGCCTGCCGACGCTGGCACGGGGGACCGCGGCGCGATCGGCACTACCGAGGGGTTCTTCCGAGTTTCGGTTGGCTTTGAGGAAATCGGCCTGCTGATCAAGGATTTCACCCGTGGGATCGCGGCCGCAGCCGCGGCGGAGTGATTGGAGATCGGCCGGAAGGGCGATGGTGCTGCCAGAGAGGATTGAACTCTCGACCTCTCCCTTACCAAGGGAGTGCTCTACCACTGAGCTACGGCAGCGCCGGTGCGAGCGGCTGATTAGACGCAAAGCCGGCGGGACGCAAGCGCAATATGGACCGCGGCTGGGGGTTGGAGTAGGAAGGGCTATGGAGAAAAATCCGCCCTCGCCGAAGCATCCCGCCGAGGCGGCCGATGGCCGGGAGGACCGGCTGAAGGCCGCGCTCAAGGCCAATATCGCCAGGCGAAAGGCTCAGGCGCGGCTGCGCGCGGCCGGCGCCGGGCCGGCTACGGCGGGCGGAGAAAAAGACACGACCGAGGCATGAGGGCAGAGCCATGGATTCCATTCTGGTGCGCGGCAACGGGCCGCTGAACGGCGTGATTCCGATCGCGGGGGCGAAGAATGCCTGTCTTGCGCTGATGCCGGCGACGCTCTTGTCGGACGAGCCCCTGACGCTGACCAACGCGCCCCGCCTTTCGGACATTCGCACGATGACGTTGCTGCTCCAGTCGCTTGGCGCTGAGGTGACCGGTTTGCAGGACGGCAAGGTGCTTGCGATGTCCTCGCATGACCTCAACAACCTGACGGCCGACTATGACATCGTTCGCAAGATGCGGGCGTCCTTCCTGGTGCTTGGGCCGCTTCTGGCCCGCGCGGGGCGCGCGGTGGTCTCGCTGCCGGGCGGTTGCGCGATCGGGGCGCGGCCGGTCGATCTGCATCTGAAGGCGATGGAGGCATTGGGCGCCGATCTCGATCTGCGCGAGGGTTATGTTCACGCCGAGGCGAAGGGCGGCCTGAAGGGGGCCGTCATCGACTTTCCGATCGTCTCGGTCGGCGCCACGGAGAATGCGCTGATGGCGGCCACGCTTGCCAAGGGCACGACCGAGATCCGCAATGCCGCGCGCGAGCCAGAAATCGTCGATCTCGCCCAGTGCCTGCGCAAGATGGGCGCGCAGATCGAGGGCGAGGGCAGCCCCACGATCCGGATCGAGGGCGTTGACCGGCTCACCGGCGCCACTCACCCGGTGGTGACGGACCGCATCGAGCTCGGCACCTATATGCTGGCTCCGGCGATCTGCGGCGGCGAGGTGGAATTGCTTGGTGGCCGGATCGACCTCCTTGGCCGCTTTTGCGAGAAGCTCGATGCCGCCGGCGTCTCGGTCGAGGAGACCGAGCGCGGGATGAAGGTGAAGCGCAAGAACGGACGGGTGAGCGCCGTCGATGTGGTGACGGAACCATTTCCGGGTTTCCCGACCGATCTCCAGGCACAGATGATGGCCTTGCTCGCCACGGCCGACGGCGTGTCGGTGCTGGAGGAGCGCATCTTCGAGAACCGCTTCATGCATGCGCCTGAGCTCAATCGGATGGGGGCGCAGATCGAAGTGCATGGTGGCCACGCCACGGTGACGGGGGTGGAGAAGCTGCGCGGGGCGCGGGTGATGGCAACCGATCTGCGCGCCTCGGTCTCGCTGATCCTGGCGGCGCTGGCAGCCGAGGGCGAGACGTTGGTTGGCCGGGTCTACCATCTGGACCGCGGCTACGAGCGAGTCGAAGAGAAACTCTCGGCGTGCGGCGCCTTGATCGAGCGGGTGCCCAGTCCATGACCGATGCGCGCTTCGAGGATGCGGAGGACGCACCGCTCTACCTTGCGGCCGAGACGGCGGAGGATCTGAAGGTCATCGCGGCGCTCGCCCAAGACGCGGTGTTCCCGATCGCCGAGATGCGCTGGCAGCCCCGGCGGCGGCGCTTTGCGCTGCTTGTGAACCGCTTCCGCTGGGAAGACCGCAACGCCGCCGAGCGCGGTGGACGCGCCTACGAACGGGTGCGCTCGCTTCTGGTGATCGAAGGCGTGCTGAAGGTGCGGAGCCAGGGCATCGACCGTGGCGACAAGGAGATGGTGCTGTCGCTGCTCGACATCGGTTTTGAACCCGCAGAGGATGCGGCCGGGCAGGTCATGCTGACCCTCGCAGGCGATGGGGCGATCGCGTTGGAGGTCGAGGCGCTCGATGTCGCGCTGAAAGACGTAACGCGGCCCTATGCGGCGCCGTCGCGCCGGGCGCCGGAACATCCCGAGTGACGGTTCGCCGCCTCGGCGCAGCCGACCTCGCCGCGTTTCGGGAGATTCGGCTCGAGGCGCTTGCGGCAGAGCCCGCGGCCTTCGCCAGCAGCTTCGAAGCTTGGTCGGTGCTGTCTGACGCAGAATGGCGCAGCCGGCTGGAAAAGGCCGCTGTCTTCGCGAGCTTCGACGACACGACGCCGATTGGGATCACGGGGCTGATGCCAGAGCCCGGTCCGCGGATGGCGCATCGTGGTATGCTGGTGATGGTCTATCTTCGGCAAGTCTATCGCGGCCAGGGCCGGGCGGAGGCGCTGCTGGCCGCGGTGGAAGCGGAGGCGCGCGCCCGCGGGGTGCGGCAGTTGGAGTTGCATGTGTCCGCGGAGAACCCGAGGGCCGTTCGTTTTTACGAGCGGGTGGGCTTTGTTTCTGTCGGTCGATTGCCGGCCGGATATATTCACGATGGCCGGGAGGTCGACGAGTTCCTGATGGTCAAACGGCTCGCCGGTTTGTCACGGGTATGAAGGTGGCGCTTGCAAGACCCGAGGAGGGGCGATGATGCAGATGAGAACGATCGCGATGATGACCATACTTCTGCTTGTTGCGTCCTGCGGGCCGGCATCCTCTTTCCTCTAGGTCGGCGGCGGGCGCCGGTCTCGGCTAGCTCAGGATGTCTGAGAACAGAGCGTTGGCGCTGCCCTGGGTCGTCAGCAGGCCGAGCTGGCCGTGGTCCCTGGCGTAGCTGTAGAGTGCCCGCTGCGTTGCCGGTCCCCAGAGGCCGTCGAGCGATGCGGAATAATAGCCATACTTTGCCAGCTTGTACTGAATCGATACGCGGAGGTTGTGCGGCTGGCCGATGAAGGCGCGCTGCAGTGGCGCGAGCGCGGGAGCGGGCGGCGTGTAGATCGACTGGTCGTAGACCACCGGCGGGCTGCCATAGACCGGAGCGTAGACGTGGGACGGTGGCGCCAGGTAGCGTGGCTGGGCCATGCTGCCGAACGCGAGCCCGGTAATGAGCCCGAGCGCCGCCGCGGTGCCGGCATCGATGCCGTTGCTGTGGCTGTGATACCCCCTGTGCCAGTTTTGATGCCAGCGATCCGCAACGGCC
>JAKAJW010000308.1 GCA_021813645.1 Pseudomonadota bacterium
GGAGGGCGGCGGATGCGGAGATTTGCGGAAATTCTGGCCATCGCCGTCGCCCGCAAGGGCAGCGAGGCGGCGGCGCTGGCCGATATGCCGGCGGTGAAGTCGGCCGAGGAGCTGGCCGCGATCCCCGACGACCGCTGGCTGGCGCAGATGGCGCGCGGCATCTTCCAGGCCGGGATCAGCTGGAAGGTGGTGGAGGCGAAATGGCCGGGAATCGAGGCGGCCTTCCACGGCTTCGATCCGGGCCGGGTGTCGATGATCGAGGGCGATGCGCTCGACGCGCTGATCGCCGATCCGCGGGTGATCCGCTCGGGTCCGAAGATCCTGGCGATCCGCGACAATGCCGCCTTCGTCCGGCAGGTTGCCGCCGCGCATGGCAGCTTCGGCCGGCGGGTCGGCGACTGGCCGGCGGCGGATTACGTCGGGCTCCTGGCCTGGCTCGGCCGCGAGGGCAGCCGGCTGGGCGGCACCACCGGCGCCTATGTGCTGCGCTTCCTGGGCAAGGAAGGCTTCATCCTGTCGAAGGACGTGGTGGCCCGGCTGCAGGCCGAGGGGGTGATCGACGGGCCGGCGACCTCGGCCAAGGCGCTGCGGGCGATCCAGGCCGCCTTCGACGCCTGGAAGGCCGAGAGCGGGCAGAGCTTCACCGCGATCAGCCGGATTCTGGCCAGAAGCATCGGTTGAGGGGCGTGCGATGATCGAATTCCTGACGGGCCCGGAGGGGCGGCGGATCGCCTATCGGCGGCGGGCCGGCAAGGGGCCGGGGGTGGTGTTCCTCGGCGGTTTCAAGTCGGACATGGAGGGCACCAAGGCGCAGGCTCTCGACGCCTGGGCGGCGCGCACGGGCCGCGCCTTCCTGCGCTTCGATTATTCCGGCCATGGCGCTTCGTCCGGCGCGTTCGAAGCGGGCGCGATCGGCGCCTGGGCGGCGGACGCCCGCGCCGCGCTCGAGGGGCTCACCGAGGGGCCGCAGGTGCTGGTGGGCTCCTCGATGGGCGGCTGGATCGCGCTTCTGCTGGCGCGGGCGATGCCGGAGCGCGTCGCCGGCCTGGTCGGGATCGCCGCGGCGCCGGACTTCACCGAGGATCTGCTCTGGGCCGGGATGACCGAGGCGGAGCGCGCCCGGCTCTTGGCCGAGGGCCGGCTGGAGCGGCCCTCGGACTATTCCGAGGCGCCCTATGTCTACACCCGCCGGCTGATCGAGGAGGGCCGCAGCCAGCTGGTGCTGCGGGCGCCGCTGCGGCTGGCGATGCCGGTGCGGCTGCTGCAGGGCACCGCCGATGCGGATGTGCCGGTCGCGCTGGCGCTGCGGCTGCTCGAGCACGCCGAGGGGGCGGATATCCGGCTGACGCTGGTGAAAGGGGCGGACCACCGCTTCTCGACGCCCGACTGCCTGGCGCTGGTCGAGCAGGCGGTGGCGGAGGTTCTCGGGGTTGGTGTGTTGGGGGCGTAAATGTTGGTTCTGCTTTGGATCGGTCGGATCTTACTTGCACTTATCGTACTTTTGATCGGGGTTCTGGCCTTCGGTCCGCGCGAGCGCGTAGATACAAAAATAACATTCGATGCAAATAGGATGGGCAACGATCTTGATGCCTATCTGGCAAGAGAAGAGGCGCGATTTCACGACATAACGCCGGGAACCGAAAAGCGCATCGTCTGGGCCGGGGCGAAGGGGGCGAAGACGCCGTTCGCGGTGGTCTATCTGCATGGCTACTCGGCCACTTCGGAAGAGATCCGCCCGGTGCCGGACGAGGTGGCGCGGGCGCTCGGCGCCAATCTATTCTTCACCCGGTTCACCGGCCACGGCCGGCCGGGCGCGGCGCTGGCGACGGCGACGACCGGGGATTGGCTCAACGACACCGCCGAGGCGCTGGCGATCGGCAAGCGGATCGGCGAGCGGGTAATCGTGATCTCGACCTCGACCGGGGGCACGCTGGCGGCGCTGGCGGCGGACGACCCGCGGCTGGCGCCGGAGATCGACGGCATCGTTTTCATCTCGCCGAACTTCGGCTTGCACAATCCGCTGGCTTTCCTGCTCAACTGGCCCTTCGTGCGGATCTGGGGCCCCTGGGTCGGGGGCGCCACCCAGAGCTTCACCCCGGTCAACGAGGCGAACGCGCGCTACTGGACGACGCGCTATCCGACCGTGGCCACGGTGCCGCTTGCCGCGCTGGTGCGCGCCGCGGCGGGGCGCGACTATGCGCAGGTGAAGATCCCGGCGCTGTTTCTGTTTTCGCCGCAGGATCAGGTGGTGCGGCCGGATATCACCGCGAAGATTGCGGCCGCATGGGGCGGGCCGAAGCAGGTGGCGCATCCGGTGCTGACCGCGCGCGACGACGCCCTGCACCACGTCATCGCCGGCGCGATCCTGAGCCCCGACCAGACCGCGCCGACGGTGGCGCGGATTCTGGCCTGGGCGCGCGGCCTCTGAGCTTGCCTTTTCCCCCCTAGCCCTTGAAAGTTGGGGCAAAGAAGGGGGCAGGGATGACCGAGGCGCTGGTACTGATACCGGGAATGATGTGCGATGCGCGCGTCTACTGGCATCAGGTGATCGCGCTGTCCAGCGACCGGCCGGTGATGGTGGCGGCGCCGCTGCAGGGCGCGACGATCGAGGAGATGTCGGCCGATCTGATCGCCGCCCTGCCGGAGCGTTTCGCGCTGGTCGGCCAGGGGTTGGGCGGCAATGTCGCGCTCGAGATTCTGCGGCGGGCGCCGGAACGGGTGACGCGGCTCGCGCTGATCGCGCTGTCGGTGCAGGCGGAGATGCCGCAGGTGGCGGCGGCGCGGGAAGAGCGGATCGTGCGCGCCCAGGCCGGCCGGCTGGCCGAGGCGGTGGCGCAGGACGTGCCGGCGGATTGGCTGGCGCTCGGCCCGGCGCGCGGCGAGATCCTCGGCATGCTGCACGACATGGCGCTGACGTTGGGCGAGGGGGTCTATCTGCGCCAGTCCCGCGCAATGCAGCGCCGGCCGGACCAGCAGAAGACGCTGCGGCGGGCGATGCTGCCGGCGACGGTGATCGCCGGCGCCGAAGATCCGGTGAACCCGCCGCGGCGGCACCAGTTCGTGGCCGAGATGCTGCCCTACGGCCAGTTCGAGCTGATCGAGGGGGCCGGCCATTTGCCGAGCTTGGAGCAGCCCGAGGCGGTCACCCGCGCGCTCGACGCCTGGCTGGCGGCGCCGCTGATGCTGCGCTGAGCGCGCGCCGGCTCAGGCCGAGACCAGGCTGACGGTGCGCGGCGGCCGGTTGCCGCCGTTGGCGTCGATGAAGCCCAGCACCAGCGGGCGGATGTTCTGCCGCCAGGACTTGCCGGCGAAGATGCCGTAATGGCCGGCGCCGGGCTCCAGATGGCTCGCCTTCAGGCGATCGGGCAGGCCGGTGCAGAGATCGAGCGCGGCGACGCATTGGCCGGGGGCGGAAATGTCGTCATTGGCGCCCTCGACCGTCTTCACCGCCACTTCGGTGATCTTGCCGATGTCGATCCGCTTGCCGTTCACCACGAAGGCGTTGCGCGCCACTTCGCGCTTCTTGAAGATGCGCTCGACGGTGGAAAGGTAGAATTCCGCCGTCATGTCCATCACGGCGAGGTATTCGTCGTAGAAGCGGTTGTGGGCGTCGCGCTCGCTGGCCTCGCCCTTGGCGGCGCGGATCACCTGATCGAAGAAGGCCTGGGCGTGGCGGTCGGCGTTCATCGAGATGAAGGAGGCGAGCTGCAGCAGCCCGGGATAGACCAGCCGGCCGGCGCCGGCATATTTGAAGCCGACGCGCTGGATGGCGAGATGTTCGAGCTGACCCATGGTGATGGCGCGGCCGAAATCGGTCACTTCGGTCGGCGCCGCGTCGGGATCGACCGGGCCGCCGATCAGGGTCAGGGTGCGCGGCTGGGCCGCCGGCTCTTCCTCGGCCAGATAGGCGGTGGCGGCCAGGGTCAGCGGCGCGGGCTGGCAGACCGCGATCACATTCGTGTCGGGGCCGAGCACGCGCATGAAGTCGACGAGGTAGAGCGTGTAGTCCTCGACGTCGAACTTGCCGGCGGACACCGGAATGTCGCGCGCATTGTGCCAATCGGTCACCCAGACGTCGCA
>JAKAJW010000314.1 GCA_021813645.1 Pseudomonadota bacterium
TGCCGCAGCGCGCTTGGGCGCGGGCGCCGGCTGCCCCATAAAGGCGGCCTGACCACGCGCAACCGAAGGAGGCGTTACATGATCGATATCGTTACCGCCTCGACCCGTCGCGCCGGTCTGATCCGCCGTGGCTATACCGGGGGGGCCGCCGTTTCGGCCCGTCGCGCCCTGCGGGCGTGATCCCCGACCGGCCCTGCTCGGGCCGCCGCAAGACCAGCCAACGGCCCGACAAGCCAACCTACTCTAACCAGCGTTAGTCCCGTCCGGGCGGTTTGCGCCCTGCGGGGCCGATCCATCTTCCAGGGAGCCGGAGTGCCGCGAGGCGCCGGAGTTGACCGTATGATTGCCCACCCCACCCGCACCGTCGCGGCCGAACTGGCCGAGACCATCCAGTCCATCGTCGAAAGCCACGGCGCCTGGCGCGTGCTGCGCGCGGCGCTGGCCGCGGCGCTCTGGCGCAAGCGACCGCCTCCGTTCGACGATGCCGAGGCGCTGAGCGACCACATGCGCCGCGACATCGGCCTGCTGCCGCGCGAGAGCAGCTATTGGGACATCCGCTGACCGTCGACGGCCGGCGGGCCGGAAGCGCCTTTGTTTCTTGCTTCCGGCCCGTATTGCCGCTAGAAGCCGGCCATCCTGAGACAGAGTCGCACGCGCGCCCGGGGACCGGGTCGCGGGCGGCTTTGCGCTTTGGGCCATGAAAGACCGGCGGAGCCAACCGCTAGGCCCGTGAAAACACGCGATAAAGGAAACTGAACCGCATGAGCGCGAAAGCAAGCATGGAAGAATTCGAGGCCCTTCTGAAGGAGAGCCTCGAGATCGATACCCCGGACGAGGGTTCGGTCGTCAAGGGCAAGGTCATCGCCATCGAGGCGGGCCAAGCCATCATCGACGTCGGCTACAAGATGGAAGGCCGGGTCGATCTGAAAGAATTCGCCAACCCGGGCGAGGCGCCCTCGATCAAGGTGGGCGACGAGGTCGAGGTTTACCTGGACCGCGTCGAGAACGCCCGTGGCGAGGCCGTCATCAGCCGCGACAAGGCGCGCCGCGAAGAGGCCTGGGATCGGCTCGAGAAGGCCTATGCCAACGAGGATCGCGTCGAGGGCGCCATCTTCGGCCGCGTCAAGGGTGGCTTCACCGTCGATCTCGGCGGCGCCGTGGCCTTCCTGCCGGGCAGCCAGGTCGATGTGCGTCCGGTGCGTGACGCCGGCCCGCTGATGGGGCTGAAGCAGCCGTTCCAGATCCTGAAGATGGACCGCCGCCGCGGCAACATCGTGGTGTCGCGCCGTGCGATCCTCGAAGAGTCCCGCGCCGAGCAGCGCGCCGAGGTGATCGGCAACCTCTCCGAAGGCCAGGTGGTCGACGGCGTGGTGAAGAACATCACCGAATACGGCGCCTTCGTCGACCTGGGCGGCGTGGACGGCCTGCTGCACGTCACCGACATGGCGTGGCGCCGGGTCAACCACCCGTCGGAAATCCTGTCGATCGGCGAGACCGTCAAGGTTCAGGTCATCAAGATCAACAAGGAAACCCACCGCATCAGCCTGGGCATGAAGCAACTGCTGGCCGATCCGTGGGATGCGGTCGAGCGCAACTTCCCGATCGGCTCGGTCCACAAGGGTCGCGTCACCAACATCACCGACTACGGCGCCTTCGTGGAGCTGGAGCCGGGCGTGGAAGGCCTCGTGCACGTCTCGGAAATGTCCTGGACGAAGAAGAACGTGCATCCCGGCAAGATCGTCTCCACCTCGCAGGAAGTGGACGTCATGGTGCTGGAAATCGACAGCGCCAAGCGCCGCGTCAGCCTCGGGCTGAAGCAGACCATGCGCAACCCGTGGGAAGTCTTCGCCGAGACCCACCCGATCGGCAGCCAGATCGAGGGCGAGGTGAAGAACATCACCGAGTTCGGTCTGTTCGTCGGGCTCGACAACGACATCGACGGGATGGTGCACCTCTCCGACCTGAGCTGGGATCAGCGCGGCGAAGAGGCGATCCAGAACTACCGCAAGGGCGATCTGGTCAAGGCCGTGGTCACTGAGGTCGACACCGAGAAGGAGCGCATCTCGCTCTCGGTCAAGGCGCTGGGCGACGACACCTTCACCGATGCGGTCGACGGCGTGAAGCGCGGCTCGGTCATCACCGTGACGGTGACGGCGATCGAGGATGGCGGCATCGAGGTGGAATACAACGGCGCCAAGTCGTTCATCCGCCGTTCGGACCTGTCGCGCGACCGCTCCGAGCAGCGGCCGGAGCGGTTCCAGGTCGGCGACCATGTCGATGTCCGGGTCACCAATATCGACCCGAAGACCCGCCGGCTGGGCCTGTCGATCAAGGCGCGCGAGATCGCCGAGGAGAAGGAGGCCGTGGAACAATACGGCTCGTCCGACTCGGGCGCCTCGCTGGGCGACATCCTGGGCGCCGCGCTGAAGCGCGACCAGGGCTGAGCCCGCAGCCGATCAGAGAACTGCGACGGCCCCCCATGCGGGGGCCGTTTCTTTTTGCGCGCCGGGCCGAGCGGGCGCCGGTTCCGGCTGCCGGTTAACGAGATGTTAACGGTGCGCGCGCAAGCCATTGATGTTGCAATGGATTTTCCTTGACCCGCCGCGCGGTCCGCGGTATAGGTTCAGACAGAATGGAAGAGGTGGGCAAGCGGCACGGGGAAACCCGGGGCCGCTTTTTGCATCTCCGCAAACCGGCACGAGGGCGGGTTCGGCAGCTCATGACATCTGACACATCTGGCGAGGGGTCCGCCCCGCGCGGGGCCGTCGCGCAGGCGGCGCTGCTCTACGAGACGGCGAGCGATGTCTTCACGCTCGTGCTCGGCGCGGCGCGGGCGGGGGCCGAGGGCTCGGCCCAGGAGGCGGTGGGCCAGGCCCGGGAGTTCCGGCAGGCGCTGCTCGCGGTAATGAACGAAAGGGCGACCATTGAAAAACTCCGCAGGGACAGCGAGGGGATCGTTGCCGATCGCCGCCTCGACTTCGAGCGGGCCCGCACTGAGATCGGGCGCCGCCTGGCTTGCCTCCGCGACGCCGGAGAGGGTTGACGCGTTTCTCGACAGCCTGAGCGACGAGGCGCTGCTGGCGCTGCCCTGGATCTTCGAATTCTGGGCGCTGCCGCATCAGCTGCCGCCGCTGGGGCCCTGGCGGACCTGGCTCATCATGGGCGGGCGCGGCGCCGGCAAGACCCGGGCCGGGGCGGAATGGGTGCGCGCCCAGGTCGAGGGGGCGCGGCCCGAGGATCCGGGGCCGGCGCAGCGGGTGGCGCTGGTCGGCGAGACGATCGAGCAGGCGCGCGAGGTGATGGTGATGGGCGAGAGCGGCATCCTGGCCTGCTCGCCGCCCGACCGGCGGCCGGAGTGGGAGGCCTCGCGCAAGCGGCTGGTCTGGCCGAACGGGGCGGTGGCGCAGCTGTTTTCGGCGCATAAGCCGGAGAGCCTGCGCGGGCCGCAGTTCGATGCCGCCTGGGCCGACGAGATCGCCAAGTGGAAGCGCGGCCAGGAGGCCTGGGACATGCTGCAATTCGCGCTGCGGCTCGGCCCGCAGCCGCGCGCGGTGGTGACCACCACGCCGCGCAACGTGGCGGTGCTGAAGGCGATGCTGAAGAACCCCTCGACGGTGCAGACCCATGCGCCGACCGAGGCCAACCGGGCCTATCTGGCCGCGTCGTTCCTGCAGGAGGTGCGGGCGCGCTATGCCGGCCAGCGGCTTGGCCGGCAGGAGCTCGACGGCGTGCTGTTGGAGGATGTCGAGGGCGCGCTGTGGAGCCAGGCCATGCTGGAGGCGGCCTGGGTGCGCGCGGCGCCGAAGCTCGACCGGGTGGTGGTGGCGGTCGATCCGCCGGTGACCGGCGGCGGGCGTTCGGACGCCTGCGGCATCGTGGTGGCCGGCGTGATGATGAAGGGGCCGCCGCAGGATTGGGTCGCCTATGTGCTGGAGGATGCGAGCGTCGAGGGCGCCAGCCCGGCGCAATGGGCCCATGCCGCGGTGGCGGCGGTGGAGCGGCATGGCGCCGAGCGGCTGGTGGCCGAGGTGAACCAGGGCGGCGATCTGGTCGAGCGGGTGGTGCGCCAG
>JAKAJW010000029.1 GCA_021813645.1 Pseudomonadota bacterium
AGGCTATGCCATTGGCAGCTCACCAAGCGCGTTTGAAGTTCAACCCCCACCTTCGGACGGTGCGCCCTCCGAATTCCTCGGAGCAGTTCACTACCGGCCCGAGGACATTCGTCACCGTCACTTGGAGGCGCTAGAATCCGGGCAGCGCACCCTGCTCACCGCGGCCAACTGCAACCCAGAAGCATTTGCAAACCCGATGATCGGAAAGAGCTTCTTGAGCGAACTGGCGCGATCCATGCTTGCCAGCCCGATCATCTGGAATTGCCTGACCGCCAAGCATAGAGCCTATGAGCAAGAGGATGAGGTCCGCCAGATTATCCTCGGGCAACCGAAAGATCTTGAGCACGTGGTGATGACGCGTATCCGGCAAGGGTCGCTGGTGCCTTACATTCCCATGCAGTTCGACCTTCGCCATCCCGGCAAGTTGAGCGCGATTGTTGTTGGCCCGGCAGCTCCGCCCGACGCGGAAGTTGGCGTGCGGCGACTTCTGGACCATTTGGGAATCGCGGACGTTCCCGTTCTTCGCTCCCAAATTCCTTATCGCGTCTGACCCCCTCACCCCTCCGCCGCCAGCACCGCCGCCAGCCCCTCGCGATAGGTCGGATAGGCCAACCGCAGGCCCAGCTCGCGCTTGATGCGGTCGTTGCGCACCCGCTTGTTCTCGCCATAGAAGCTGCGCGCCATCTCGGACAGCTCGGCGGTCTCGAAGGGCACCTCGGCCGGCGCCGGCAGGCCGAGCAGCGCGGCGGCATGGGCCAGCACCGCCTCCGGCGCCGCCGGCAGGTCGTCGGTGACGTTGTAGATCGCGCCCGAATCTGGCCGCGCCATCGAGGCGGCGAGCACGCTGGCGATATCCTCGACATGGATGCGCCCGAACACCTGGCCCGGCTTCACCACGCTCTGCGCCCGCCCGGCCCGCAGCTTGGCGAAGGGCCCGCGCCCGGGCCCGTAGATCCCAGCCAGCCGGAAGATGCGCAGGGGCAGGCCGGTCGCCCGCCAGGCCGCCTCGGCCGCGACCCGCGCCCGGCCGCGCGCGCTTGCCGGGCTGGGCGGCGTCGCCTCGTCGACCCAGCCGCCGCCGTGATCGCCATAGACCGCCGTGGTCGAGAGATAGCCGACCCAGGCGAGATGCCGCGTCGCTGCCAGCGCCGGGCCGGCCGCCCGCAACACCGGGTCGCCCTCGGCCTCGGGTGGCACCGAGCTCAGCACATGGCTCGCCGCCGCCAGCGCCGGGGCCAGATCGCCGGGCCAGGCGAGCGGCTCCACCCCGGCGGCGACCAGCGCCGCCGCCTGTTCCGGCCGCCGCACCGTGCCGATCACCCGCCAGCCGGCCGGGACCAGCCGCCGCGCCAGCGCCTGCGCCGAATAGCCGTGGCCGAGGGAAAGAAGCACCGCCATGCCCCTTTCTCCCCCGCCACCCGAGGCCGCGCAACGGGATTCCGGCCCGGCGCCGCCGGCGGTCGGCTGATGGCGAAGCGTCGGTGCAACGTCGGTGTCATGTCGGTGCGAAATCGGTGCCAAATCGGCAGGGCTTTTTCCGGCTGCGCCAAGATCTTGCTGCCCGCCCGGTCAGCCGGCCAGCCCGTCTTGATCGAGCAGCGTGCGGCCCTGGCGGTCCTCCAGCTCGATCACCCAAAGATCGGGATCGAACCGCCGCTGGCGGGCGACGGCGGCATCCACCTCCGCCTCCGCCCCCTCGGCCAGCACCACCCAGGCGCGCTCCCCGGTCATCAGGTCGAAGGAGCGTTGGAAGGCCCGCGCCTGGCCGTCGAGCGTGGCGAGCTTCACCAGCACCGCCCCCGCCGTATCGTCGCCATGCGCCAGAACATAGGCCGGAATATCGGCGAAACGCAGCCGCGCCAGATAGGCGTCGACCCAGAACCGCGTCGTCAGCCGCGCCATGGCCGCCTCCCGGCGCCGCGCCGGGCGGCCTCAGTCGCCATCGCGGAAGTCGAGGCCGATCTCGGAGTAGCGCGCGGCTTCCTCCTCCCAGTTCGGCCGCACCTTCACCTGCAGGAACAGATGCACCTTGCGCTCCAGGAAGGCGGAGATCTCAGCCCGCGCCGCCGCGCCGATGCCCTTGATCGTCTCGCCCTTGGCGCCCAGCACGATGCCCTTGTGGCCGTCGCGCGCGACATAGATCACCTGGTCGATCCGGGTGGAGCCGTCGGGCCGGTCCTGCCAGCTCTCGGTCTCCACCGTCAGCTGATAGGGCAACTCCTCATGCAGCCGCAGCGTCAGCTTCTCGCGCGTGATCTCGGCGGCGATGGCGCGCAAAGGCACGTCGGCGATCTGGTCCTCGGGGTAGAACCAGGCATGTTCCGGCATCTCGCCGGCCAGCCAGTCCTTCAGATCCTCCACCCCATGGCCGCGCTCGGCCGAGATCATGAAGGTGCGCACGAAGGGGTAGGCCGCGTTCATCTGCTCGGCCAGCGCCAGCAGCACCTCGGCTTTCACCCGGTCGATCTTGTTGATCGCCAGCGCCACCCGCTGACCCTGCGGCAGCCGCTCCTTCAGCGCCTCGATGATGCCCTGGACGCCCTCGGTCAGCCCGCGATGCGCCTCGATCAGCAGCACGATCACATCGGCATCCGCCGCCCCGCCCCAGGCCGCCGCCACCATCGCCCGGTCGAGCCGCCGGCGCGGCCGGAACAGGCCGGGCGTGTCGACGAAGACGATCTGCGTCTCACCCGCCATGCAGATGCCGCGGATACGGGCGCGGGTGGTCTGCACCTTATGGGTGACGATCGAGACCTTGGCGCCCACCATGCGGTTCAGCAGGGTCGACTTGCCCGCATTGGGCTCTCCGATCAGGGCGACGAAACCGGCGCGTTGTGTCATGCTTTGCCTGCCTGTCTGGCGATGGGGATCGGCGATGGTCGGCGGCCAGACCGGTTCATGCGGCGACCGCGGTAAGGTTCATCAGCACCCGGAACGCGGGCTTGGGCAACTCGCGCACGCCCAACACGGTCCGGGCCGGCCGATGCGCGCCCATCATATCGACATAGGCGCGGTTCATCTCGTCGAAATCGGCCATCTCCTTGAGGAAGACCTGGATATGGACGACATGCGCCAGATCCGAACCGACATTGCGCAGCATGGCGTCGAAATTGGCCAGGATCTGCCGGGCCTGCGAATAGGTGTCGGGTCCGGCGACCGCATCGAGGCTCGGATCGACGCCGCCGACCCCGCCGATGGTGATGAAGTCGCCCACCTTGGCGACATGCGAATAGGGGCCGATCGGAATCGGCGAGCCTTCCGGCGTATAGGTTTCGACTTCCGGCATCTCAGCCCTCCAAACGTTCCAAGAGCGCCCGCGCCGCGACTTGCTCCGCCTGCCGCTTGGAGCCGGCCTCGCCGCGCGCGGTCTCGCCGGAGGCAAGCCGCACCTCGACGGTGAAAACCGGCGCATGGTCCGGCCCGTCGCGGCCGAGCTCGGCATAGGCCGGCGGGGTCTGGCCGCGGGCCTGCGCCCATTCCTGCAGCGCGGTCTTGGCGTCGCGGGCATCCGCCTCGACGCCGGCGATCCGCGCGCCCCAGAGCCGCAGCACCACCGCCTTGGCCGCCTCGAAGCCGCCGTCGAGATAGACTGCGGCGATCACCGCCTCCATCGCATCGGCCAGCAGCGCCTCCTTGCGCCGCCCGCCCGACATCATCTCCGACCGGCCGAGCTTCAGCACCTCGCCAAGCCCGATCGCCCGCGCCACTTCGGCGCAGGTCTCCTTGCGCACCAGCGCGTTGAAGCGCGGCGCCAGCTGGCCCTCGGTCGCGCCACGGTCCGCCGCCAGCAGCGCCTCCGCCATCACCAGGCCCAACACCCGGTCACCGAGGAATTCCAGCCGCTGGTTGTCCGGCCGCGACGGCGACGAGATCGAGGCATGGGTCACCGCCCGCACCACCAGCTCGGGCCGGGCGAAGCCATGGCCGAGCCGGGCCGCGAAGGCCTGCAGATCGGCCGAGAGCTTCATGCGCCCCTCCTCAATGGATCGCCTTCAGGAAGCGGTCCGTCCGCCAGTCCCAAAACGACATCAGCGACCGCCCGGCCGAAGAGAACAGTACGAAATCGGC
>JAKAJW010000117.1 GCA_021813645.1 Pseudomonadota bacterium
TCTCGACATGCTGGGCGAGTTGGACAACAACCTGATCCTGAACTTCACCGGCGAACCGGCCCAGGGGCCGCGGATGATCATGTATGGCCGGGTGATCGACGATCAGGCCCGCCCGGTGCCCGGCGTGCTGGTCGAGATCTGGCAGGCCAATGCCGGCGGCCGCTACCGCCACAAGAAGGACGGCTACGCCGCCCCCCTGGACCCGAACTTCGGCGGCTGCGGCCGCACCGTGACCAACGAGCGCGGCGAATACGAATTCCTGACCATCCGCCCCGGCCCCTATCCCTGGCCGAACAATCCCAACGACTGGCGGCCGATGCACATTCACGTCTCGGTCTTCGGCCATGGCTTCGGCCAGCGGCTCATCACCCAGATGTATTTCCCGGGCGACCCGCTGATCCCGCTCTGCCCGATCGCCAACACGATCGCCGATCCGGCCGCGCTCGACAGCCTGATCGCGCCGCTGGACCTGTCGGCCTCGATCCCGATGGATTGCCTGGCCTACAAGTTCGACATCGTTCTGCGCGGCCGCCGCCAGACCTTCTTCGAAAACCGCCGGGAGGGCCTCTAGATGCCGCAACCGCTGATCCGTCTGAACGAAACCCCCTCGCAGACCGCGGGGCCCTATGTCCATATCGGGCTGACGCCGAACCTGCTCGGCAACGGCGGCATCTTCCCCCAGGATCTCGGCCTGTCGCCGATCCGCGACGGCGCCCTGGGCGAGCGCATCAGCATCACCGGCCAGGTGCGCGACGGCGCCGGCATGGTGCTGCGCGACGCGCTGATCGAAAGCTGGCAGGCGGATGCCGCCGGGCTCTACCCCGCGCCGAACGAGACCCGCGGCAAGGCCGATCCGAATGTCACCGGCTGGGCCCGGATCGTTGCCGATTTCGACAGCGGCGACTGGCGTCTCGACACCGTGAAGCCGGGCCGGGTGGCGCTGCCTCAGGGCGGTGTCATGGCGCCGCATATCTCGCTCTGGTTGGTCGCCCGCGGCATCAACATCGGCCTGCAGACCCGGATCTATTTCGAGGACGAGGAAGCGGCCAATGCCGCCTGCCCGGTGCTCGCCCGGATCGAGCACAAGGCCCGGATCCCGACGCTGCTCGCCAAGCGGACCGCGCCCGGCCAGTACCGTTTCGACATCGTGCTGCAAGGCCCGGACGAAACGGTGTTCTTCGACCTGTGATGGCGCGCTTCCTGCTGATCCACGGCTCGTGCCACGGGGCCTGGTGCTGGCGCGACCTGCTGCCGCTGCTGCGCCAGGCCGGGCACCAGGCCGAGGCCATCGATCTGCCATCGCACGGCCAGGACCGAACCCCGGCGGCCGAGGTCACGCTGGACCTCTACGCCCGGGCCATCGTCGCGGCGGCGCGGGCGATGGGCGGGCCGGTGGTGCTGGTCGGCCATTCGATGGCCGGCTATCCGATCACCGCCGCGGCCGAGCTCGCCCCCGAGACGATCGAGCGGCTGGTCTATCTCTGCGCCTATCCGCCCGCCCCCGGCCAGAGCCTGGCCGACCGCCGCCGCGCCGCCGCCCGCCAGCCGCTGCTGCCGCATATCCGCCGCACGCCCGACGGGCTGGCCTGGACGGTCGATCCCGACCGGCTCGCCGAGGTTTTCTACCACGACTGCCCGCCCGGCACGGTCGACTACGCCCGCGCCCATCTCACCCCGCAGCCGATCCGGCCGCAGGAAACCGTGCTGGCGCTCACCGAACGCTCGGCCGGCCTGCCGCGGCACTACATCCGCTGCACCGACGACCGCACCATCCCGCCGGAATGGCAGGAAGCGATGACGGCCGACTGGCCGGCGGCCAGCGTCAGCACCCTGCCCACCGGGCACTCGCCCTTCTTCGCCGCCCCCGCTATGCTCGCCCAAAGCCTCATCGAGATCGTCCAATGACCGAACCCTGCATCATCTGCGTCGCCATAACCGGCTCGGTGCCCCGCAAGGAGCACAACCCCGCCGTTCCGATCACCGTCAGCGAGCAGGTGGAAAGCACCCATGCCGCCTTCGAGGCCGGCGCCGCCATCGCCCATTGCCACGTGCGCAACGACGATCAGACGCCGACCTCCGATCCGGAGAAATTCGCCCTTCTGAAGGAGGGGATCGAAAAACACTGCCCCGGCATGATCGTGCAGCTCTCCACCGGTGGCCGCTCCGGCGCCGGCCAGGCGCGCGGCGGCATGCTCAGCCTGCGCCCCGACATGGCCTCGCTCTCGGTCGGCTCCAACAACTTCCCGACCCGGGTCTACGAGAACCCGCCGGATCTGGTCGACTGGCTCGCCGCCGAGATGCTGAAATACGACGTGAAGCCGGAAATCGAGGCCTTCGACCTGTCGCATATCTTCCAGGCGGTGAAGATGAGCGAGGACGGCCGGCTGAAGAAGCCGCTCTACGTCCAGTTCGTCATGGGCGTGAAGAACGCCATGCCGGTCGACCGCCGGGTGTTCGATTTCTACATCGAGACGGTGAACCGCCTCGCCCCCGGCACGCCCTGGTGCGCGGCCGGCATCGGCCCGGGGCAGATCGTGGTCAACGAATGGTGCATCGCCGCCGGCGGCCACACCCGGACCGGGCTCGAGGACAACCTCCGGATCGACCGCGACACGCTGGCGCCCTCGAACGCCGCGCTGGTCCGCCGCACGGTGGATCTCTGCGCCAAATACGACCGCCCGGTGGCCACCCCCGCCGAGGCGCGCGCGATCCTCGGCCTGCGCCCCGCCTGATGCCCGCCTCGCCGCTCGACAGCCGGCTCTACGGCGCGCTGTTCGGCGATCCCGAGCTTGCGCCGCTGTTCACCGACGCGGCCGAGATCCGCGCCATGCTGCTGGTCGAGGGGGCGCTGGCCAAGGTTCAGGCCGCGCTCGGCCTGATCCCGGCGGCGGCCGGCGCGGCGATCTTCGCCGCCAGCCGCGAGGTCGACATCCCCGCCGCCGACCTGGCCGCCGAGACCGGCGCCAACGCCGTGCCGGTGCCGGCGCTGGTCGCCGCCTTCCGCGCCCGGCTCCCCCCCGAGGCCGGCCAATGGCTGCACTGGGGCGCGACCAGCCAGGACATTCTCGACACCGCGCTGATGCTGCGCCTGCGCCAGGCGATCGCCGGGTTCGACCGGCGGCTGGCGGCGCTGCTCGCCCGCCTGGCCGATCTGGCGGAGACCCATGCCGCCCTGCCGATGGCGGCGCGCACCTATGCCCAGATCGCCACGCCGACCAGTTTCGGCGCGGTGGTGGCCAGCTGGGGCCTGCCCTTGCTGCGCCAGCGCCAAAGGTTGCAGAATGTAAAGAATGACCTGCTTTACGTCTCGCTTTCCGGCGCAGCAGGTACGAATTCCGCTATGGGCCCCAGGGCGCCCGAGGTCCGCGCGGGCCTGGCGGCAGAGCTGGATCTGGCCGATCCGGGGGTTTCCTGGCATTCCGGCCGCGATGGCGTCGCGACTTTCGCGCAATGGCTGAGCCTCGCCACGCAACTCCTTGGCAAGATGGGCGAAGACACGATCCTCCTTTCGCAGTCGGGGATCGAGGAGATCCGGCTGACCGCCGGCGGCGGCTCCTCCACCATGCCGCAGAAGGTGAACCCGGTCGGCCCCTCGGTCCTCGTCGCGCTCGCCCGCCAGGCCGCCGCGCTGGAGGCCGCGATGACCGGCGCCGCGCTGCATCGCCAGGCCCGCGACGCCACCGCTTGGCTCACCGAATGGCTCAGCCTGCCGCAGCTTGTGCTCGGCCTCGGCGGCGCGCTGCGGACCGCGCAGCGGCTCGCCGAGACCCTGGCCCCGGCGCCCGAGCGGATGCGCGCGCCGCTGACCGAGGGGCCGGGCCTGCTCTATGCCGAGGCGCTGAGCTTCGCCCTGGCCGAGACCCTGCCGCGCCCGGCCGCCCAGGCCGCCGCCAAGGCGCTCGCCGCCGAGGCGCGGGAATCCGGCACCCCGCTCGCCGCGCTGGCCGAGCGCGACCATCCGGGCCGCGACTGGGCCGCGCTGCTCGCCCCCGAGGCGCAGCTGGGCCAAGCCCCGGCCGAAGCCCGCGCCTTCGCCGCCACCGTCCGCGCCGCTG
>JAKAJW010000304.1 GCA_021813645.1 Pseudomonadota bacterium
CGGCCGATCACCGACGAGGCGACGGCGCTGTTGCAGACCATGCCCTGGCCCGGCAACGTCCGGCAGCTGCGTAACGTGATCGAGCGGGTGCTGATCCTCGGCGAGAGCACCGGCCCGATCGACGCGCGCGAACTGCCCGGTCGCGAGGCCCCCGGCGAGAGCGAGGGGCGCATCGTGCTGTCGGGCGGGCTTGCCACCCTGCCGCTGCGCGAGGCGCGCGAGCTGTTCGAACGCGAGTATTTGCTGACGCAGATCAATCGGTTCGGCGGCAATATCAGCCGCACGGCGAGCTTCGTGGGCATGGAGCGCTCGGCGCTGCACCGCAAGTTGAAATCGCTCGGCGTGGTGACAACGGCCAAGGCAGGTGGCCGGGTGGCGCATCTCGAGGAGATGGAAGACGAGGAGGAAGACCTCTGAGCCGGGACCGAGGGGTAACGGGCTGAATTTGGGTCTGGAATCTCCTCCCATCCCGCTCCATACTTAATCCGCGGACCATCGGGGCCAACCCCGGGGGGCAAGCCATAACCAAGCGTGACGATAAAAGGCAAAGAAACCATGGCCGCTGATAAACAGAATTTGCAGGATGCCTTTCTCAATCACGTCCGGAAATCGAAGATTGCGGTAACGATCTTTCTGATCAACGGGGTGAAGTTGCAGGGTGTCATCACCTGGTTCGATAATTTCTGCGTGCTTCTGCGCCGCGACGGGCAAAGCCAGTTGGTCTACAAGCACGCCATTTCCACCATCATGCCGGGCCAGCCGATCAGCCTCTACGACGGCGAAGACTGAGGCCTAGGGCGGAACGCAGAGGAGCGACAGGGGCACGATGCGTGCCTATGTCCTGCACCCAGATCTGAAGGCGGCCACGACCCGCCGCACCCCCGAGCACGCCTTGGCCGAGGCGGTGGCTTTGGCCACTGCTTTGCCGGAGCTGACCGTGGCGGGGGCTGAAGTGGTGCGTGTGCCGCGGGTGGCGCCGGGGATGTTGTTCGGCTCCGGCAAGGTGGCGGAGCTGAAGGAACGATTCCTGGCGGCCGAGGTCGGGCTGGTGTTGATCGACGGGCCGGTGAGCCCGGTCCAGCAGCGCAACCTCGAGCGCGAATGGGGCGTCAAGCTGCTCGACCGCACCGGATTGATTCTGGAGATCTTCGCCGACCGCGCCCGCACTCGCGAGGGCGTGCTGCAAGTGGAGTTGGCGGCACTGTCCTACCAGCGCACCCGGCTGGTACGGGCCTGGACCCACCTCGAACGCCAGCGCGGTGGCTTCGGCTTCGTCGGCGGCCCCGGCGAGACCCAGATCGAGGCGGACCGCCGGGCGATCGACGATCAGGTGGTGAAGCTGAAGCGCCAGCTGGCCAAGGTGGTGAAGACGCGCGAGCTGCACCGCGCCGCCCGCCGCAAGGTGCCGTTCCCCGTGGTGGCGCTGGTGGGCTACACCAACGCCGGCAAATCGACACTGTTCAACCGGATGACCGGGGCGGAGGTGCTGGCCAAGGACATGCTGTTCGCCACCCTCGATCCGACGATGCGCGGCATCGCGCTGCCCTCGGGGCGGAAGGTGATCCTGTCGGACACCGTGGGCTTCATCTCGGACCTGCCGCATGAGTTGGTGGCGGCCTTCCGGGCCACGCTGGAAGAGGTGCTGGAGGCCGATCTGATCCTGCATGTGCGCGACATCGCCCATCCGGAGACCGAGGAACAGGCGGCCGATGTGCGCGACATCCTCGAAAGCCTGGGTGTGCCCGAAGAGGTGCCGGTGTTCGAGGTCTGGAACAAGATCGACCTCTTGGCGCCGCCGCTGCGCGACGCGCTGAAGGCGCAGGACGCGCGCAAGCCGGGCATCCATGCCGTCTCGGCGCTGACCGGCGAAGGGCTCGCGGCGCTCTACGAGGCGATCTCGGCCGCGCTCGACGATGAACGGAGCGAGGCCGAGCTGCGGCTGCCCTATGCCGCCGGGCGGCAGCGTGCCTGGTTGCACGATCAGGGTGTGGTCACGGCCGAGACCGAGGAGCCGGACGGCCATCGTCTGACGGTGCGCTGGACGGCGCGGCAGGCCAAGCAGTTCGGCGAGATCTAGACGGCTTCGCGTGGCGGCTGCGGAGGCCGTCCCGCCTCAGCCGCCCGGCGCCGGCGTCAGATGGGTGATGCCGACCGCGCCGGCCCGCGCCAGCTGCGGGTCGAGCGACATCGGGATATATTCGCCGCGCCGCCAGAGTTCGCCCAGATTGTCGTAGAACCGGCTGAGCGGCTGGCCGGATTCGCCGGTCGAGATGATGAAGACCGAGGAATCGGGGTCGGCGAAGTCATAGACCCCGCGATAGCCCGGGCCGTGGACGTCGAGATAGGGGTTCGGCCCACTGCCCTTGGTGACGCCGCGGTTGAGCGTGTCGTCGCCGCCGGAGACCGATTGGCGGAGATTGACGAAGTAGCGCAGCACCGGAACCTTGCCGAGCACCGGATGGTCTTGCGCCGCCTGATGGGCATCGCCCCAGCGCCAGCTTTCGATGTTCTGGCCGTAGCGTTGCGACAGCCATTGCAGCGCATCGTCGAGCGAGATTTTGGCGATCTCGTCGCAGCTGACCGGCTTGGTCGATTGCACGACGTTGCACCAGGCGCCGGCGCCGTTGGTGTTGCGGAACACGCGCTCGAGGAAGACCGGATCGACATGGGTGAACTCATTGGCCAGCGGCCCGAGTTCGTCGCGGATCAGCCGGTCCTGCAGGAAATGCATCCAGGCCGCGTAGATCAGCGGTTCGGGCATGTGTTCGTTCATGTCGCCGTTCCATTCGGCGAGCATTTTCAGCGCCTTCTGCCGCATGGCCGCGGGCGTGCCGGCGGCGGCCGCCTCGCCGGAGAACCACAGGTTGCGGGCGATCAGCGGCAGCAGGCTGCGTGCCGTCGGGCTGACGGTGTCAAGCTGCGCCTCGATGAAGCTTTCGCGGGTATGGACCTGGCGCTGCCGCATCAGGGTCAGCCAGCGTTGGATGCGCTGGGTGTCGCCCCATTCGAAGCTGAAGTTGTCCGGAAAGGGCCGGTTGACGATCTTGTTGTTGGTATTGCCGAGGATGCCCGTGGGCGGGTTGATCCAGGACGGATTGTCGGCATAGGGCCGCATTCCGAGCCAGTGGTTCTGCGGCAGCCAACCCTGGTTGGGCATCCGGCCCTGGGTGGTGTTGCGGGCGTCGCGCTTGGGCACGGCGCCGATAACCTGCATGGCGATGCCCTGCTTGTCGGCCAGCATCAGGTTCTGCGACGGCGCGACGAAGAGCGAGCCGGCCTTGATCGCCTCGGCGATCGACTGGGCGTGGTCGAGCTGGACGGCGGCGGTCATCGAGGTGTCGGCCGGGGACAGTGCCGTCCAGGAAAGCGACATGACATAGCCGGGCGGGGTGATGGCGGCCAGATTGAACAGCGAGCCGGGCAGAACCGGGCCGTTCTCGGTCCAGCGCAGAGTGATCGTCTTCGGTGCCTCGCCCTTGATCCGGATGATCGACTGCTTCGTAAGGAACGGCTTGTAACCGTCTGGCGTCATGTATTCATTCGGATTGTCTGGGTTGATCTTCTCGATATGGAGGTCCTGGTCGTCGAGATAGGAGGTGGTGAGCCCCCAGCCGAGTTTGTCGGAGCGACCGACCAGCACGACCGGCATGCCGGGCACGGTGCCGCCGATGATCGCCCCCGATTTGAGCCGCAGGCTTGCGAGATACCAGATCGAGGGGGCGGTCAGGCCCAGATGGGGATCGTTGGCCAGCAGCGAGCCGCCGTCGGCCGAATGCGAGGGCGCCGCCGCCCAGGCGTTGGAGGCGCCGGCCATGGCGCGGTCGTGGATCGGCGACAGCGGATCCTTGGGGATGTCGAGGCCGGCGTAGCTGGGCTGAACCCCGGGGGCGATCGCGGCATAGGAAGGCAAGGCGGCAACTGGGTCCTGCGGGTCGTCGGGCAGGATGTCGGCCAGCCGGTCGGGTTGCAGGATCAGCGACAGCCGCGCCCGCAGAACCTCGTCTTCCAGATGCGAGGACAACTGCAGGGCCAAGATC
>JAKAJW010000253.1 GCA_021813645.1 Pseudomonadota bacterium
GCCTCCCGTAGGAGTCTGGGCCGTGTCTCAGTCCCAGTGTGGCTGATCATCCTCTCAAACCAGCTATGGATCGTCGGCTTGGTAGGCCATTACCCCACCAACTACCTAATCCAACGCGGGCCGATCCAAAGGCGATAAATCTTTCCCCCGAAGGGCACATACGGTATTAAACCCAGTTTCCCGGGACTATTCCGTACCTTTGGGCACGTTCCCACGCGTTACTCACCCGTCCGCCGCTAGGACCGAAGTCCTCGCTCGACTTGCATGTGTTAGGCCTGCCGCCAGCGTTCGTTCTGAGCCAGGATCAAACTCTCAAGTTGAAAGCCCGAAGGCTTCCCTTGACGTTCGAACCTCTGCACATCGTCCCTCCCCGCAAAGGGAAGGATCGTCTCTGTCTGATGTGCTTCGTCCTCTAGGAACGAAGTCCGTCAAACAGTGAAGCTGACACTCGCATCATCGGGCCGAAACCCTAGCGAGGCGATATGTAGAAGTCTGATCCATCGATCCGGACCAAACCGCCCACATATCTCTTCAGTTATCCAATCATGTCAAAGAGCAAGAGACAAAAATCAAACGAGCCGCCGCAAATCCCACGGCGAACACGCCAACCTCATCTCCATCCGACCCCTTCCAACTTCGGCTTCCGCCTCAGCCCTTCCGGCGCCGCACCGTCGCTTCCGCTTCGGTGGAGCGGTAGATACGGCCGCCTCCCAGAACCCGCAAGAGGCAATTTGCATCTGCGTGACATTTTTTTGTCTGCCTGGAAAAGTTGCTCAAGATGTTGGGGTCTGCGCAATTTGTGCAACAATGCGCCCGCCCCGCTTTGCCGAAGATGATCGCGCTTGACCGGGGCCCGGCCCCGGCGCCGCGGTCAGGCCGTGCGAACCGGCATCCGGCGCCGGGCCCAGACGACTCGCAGCGCCAGCAGCGCCAGCACCAGCGCCAGATAGACCATCGGCTGGCGCGGCCAGGCCTTCACCACCAGGAGGAAATGCACCGCGCCGAGCAGGGCGACCGGATAGGTCAGCCGGTGCAGCCGGCCCCAGGCCGCCGCCCCCAGCCGGCGGATCGCGAGATTGTTCGAGGTCGCCGCCAGCGGCAGCATCAGCAGCAGCGCCAGCATGCCGAGGGTGATGAAGGGCCGCTTCAGCATGTCGGCGCCGATCTGGCCCCAGAGGAACTGCATGTCGAGCGTGAGCCAGACCAGGAAATGGACAAGCACGTAGAAGAAGGCGGTCAGCCCGATCGCCCGGCGGTATTTGATCAGGCTGATGCCGGTCCACCGGCGCAGCGGCGTCACGCAGAGTCCGGCGACGATGAACTTCAGCGCCCAGAGCCCGGTCTCCAGTTCCAGCGTCAGCACCGGATCGACGCCGAGCCCGCCGGTGAACAGCTGCCAGGTCATATAGCCGAGCGGCAAGAGCCCGGCGGGATAGAGCGGCCAGGCCGGCAATCGGCGCAGCCGTTGGTTGATGGTCTGGGCCAGGGTCATTTCGCCTCGCAACAATCGTGCCCGGCCTGCTTCGGCGGACAGGGAACCGAGCCATAGGAGCAGAACACGCAGCAGTCGCCGGGCTTCGGCCGGAGCGCGGCGCCGCAGGCTGGGCAAGCGGAGAAAAAGATGCAGGCGTCCTCGGGCATCCGTTCCTGCCAGCGTGCGCCGCACTGCGGGCAGGTCAGCACGCTGACGCGCTGCACCGCGCTCAATAGTTCTTCCTCAGGTCCATGCCGGCATAGAGCGCGGCCACCTCCTCGCCATAGCCGTTGAACATCAGCGTCGGCACCCGCGGCGCGAACAGCCCGCCGCCGATCTGCCGCTCGGTCGCCTGGCTCCAGCGCGGGTGGTCCACCTGCGGGTTCACGTTGGAATAGAAGCCGTATTCGCCGGGCGCCATCATGTTCCAGGTGGTCGGCGGCTGGTCGGCCACGGCGGTGATCTTGACGATCGACTTGATCGACTTGAAGCCGTATTTCCACGGCACCACCAGCCGGATCGGCGCGCCGTCCGGCTTCGGCATAGGCTCGCCGTAGATGCCGGTGGCCAGGATGGTCAGCGGGTGCATCGCCTCGTCGATCCGCAGCCCCTCGCGATAGGGCCAGGGCAACAGGTTGCTGCGCTGGCCGGGCATTTCCGAGGGCCGCATCAGCGTCTCGAAGGCGATGTATTTCGCCGCCGGCTGCACCCCCACCCGGTTCAGCAGGCTGGCCAGCGGGAAACCGTCCCAGGGAATCACCATCGACCAGGCCTCGACGCAGCGGAAACGGTAGATCCGGCTCTCCAGCGTCACCCCTTTCGTGACATCGTCGAGCGCATAGCTGCCCGGCTTGTCGACCAGGCCGCCGATCTCGATCGACCAGGGGCTGGTGGTCAGCTTGTCGGCGTAGCGGGCCGGGTCGGTCTTGGCGGTGCCGAATTCGTAGAAGTTGTTGTAATGCGTGATGTCGTGCAGCGTGTTCGGCTTCAGATCGCCGGAGTATTTGCTCGGCACGGTTGCCAGGGTGGCGGCCGTCGCGCCGCCGCCCGCCCCGGCCAGCGCCAACGCGCCGGCCCCGGCGATGATCTGGCGGCGGTTGAGATAGACCTCCTTCGGGGTCACGTCGGCTTCGGTCAGCCGGCTGCGGCTCTTGGCGGGCATGGCGTCCTCCTGTTCGGCATCGTCTGGATAAGATACGCGCGGCGGGGCAAAATGTTTCACTGCATGGCCGATATTTCGCGAAGGTGAGCGGATTTGTCCGCGCTGGCCCGCCCGCGCCGCCGGGTTGACCCAGGCCGCGCCGCGGCCTAGGCCGTTCTGGCCCGGCGGTTGCGGCCGGGCGCAACCGGAGAAGCCCGATGCACCGCCGCCTGTTCCTGGCCGCCCTGGCCCTGGCGCCCCTGCTGTCGGCCTGCATGGCGCCAAGCTCGGCGCCGGCGCCCGACAATCTGATGGGCCGGCTCGCCGCCGACCCCGATCTGTCGACCTTCACCGCGATGGTCCAGGCCGCCGGCCTGCAGGGCCGGCTCGCCGGCACTGGCCCCTATACCGTCTTCGCCCCCACCAATGCCGCCTTCGCCCGGCTCGGCCAGTCCCGCGTCGCGGCGCTGATGCAGCCGGCCCATCAGGGCGAGCTGGCCACCCTGGTGATGCAGATGATCGGCCAGGACAATTTCACCCCGCAGATGCTCGCCGGCCAGCAGTTGCAGATCGCCACGCTCGGCGGCGGCTCGGTGGTGGCCGACGGCAAGAACGGGCTGGCGGTCAACCGCGTGCCGGTCAGCGGCACGGCGATCGCGGCGACCAACGGCACGATCTACAAGCTCAGCCGAGTGATCCTGCGCTGAGCCGGCGGCCCGCCGCCGCCCCGACACGGTTTCGGTTTCCAGCCGCCGCGCGGCCGCCTAGGCTGCGCGGCGGCCCCGCCGACCCGCAAGGAACACGCATGACCCGCCCACCGATCCCCGCGCTGCTGCTGACCCTCGGCCTCGCCGCCTGCGGCCAGACCTTTCCGGGCATCTCGTCCGAGCCCGCGCTCAGCCGGGTCTACGGCGCGCTGCCCGACGGCAAGCTGGTGATCCCCGCCGTGCCGGCCAAGGATCTCTCCGAGGCCAAGCGCCGACGCGAAGTCGATTACTGGAGCAAGGAGAAGCCGGGCACGATCGTCGTCGATCCCGGCGCCTTCCATCTCTACTACATCCTCGGCCACAACCGGGCGATCCGCTACACGGTCTCGGTCGGCAAGGCGGGCTATGGCTTCACCGGCACCGCCACCATACCGCTCAAGCGCAAGTGGCCGCGCTGGACACCGACCGCCAACCAGCTGCGGGAAACCCCGGAACTGGACATGCCCTGGCGCAACGGCATGCCCGGCGGGCTGGAGAACCCGCTTGGCGCCCGCGCCCTCTACCTGTTCCGGGGCGGCCGCGACACGCTCTACCGCATCCATGGCACGCCCTATCCCGAGACCATCGGCAAGGCGACCACCGACGGCTGCATCCGGCTGTTCGATCAGGATATCGTCAATCTCTACAACC
>JAKAJW010000298.1 GCA_021813645.1 Pseudomonadota bacterium
GCACATAGAGAAAATTGCCGTCGCCGGCGTCCTGATTGCCCTGACTGACCCAGACCACCTGCAGCCGGCCTGCGAACCGGCCGGCGCGATCATCGGCATAGGGCTTGCCGGCACAGGCGGCGAGACAGCAAAGGGCGAGAAGCCAGACAGGAAGCCAGACCGGTCGGCGCATCCGTCCCTACCCCGCATCGTCTCTTTCGGAGCGTTGGGATAGCCCGCAGCCTAGCACGGATCCGCAGCTCGCCAAAGCCTGCCACCCGGCCCCGGTTTCGGTCCAACGTCGGTGTCAAATCGGTGCGAAATCGGTGCCAAATCGGTATCTGGATTTTCGAGGCTTTCCAACGGATTAGTGCCGAACTCCCGGGCCGGCGCGCGGCCACCGGGGCGCCGGCCTAGGATTTCGTTAACCGCTTTCATCGACCCCCGGTTCCGCCCTAATCTGGGCCATGTCGTCGTTGCCCGCCCCGCTCGCCGCCTATTTCGCCGCCCGCGGCTGGCGCCTGCACCCCCACCAGCAGGAGATGCTCGACCGCGCCGCCGAACCGGCGCTGCTGCTGATCGCCCCGACCGGCGGCGGCAAGACCCTGGCGGGCTTCCTGCCGACCCTGGCCGAGCTTGGCGAGGCGCCAGCTAACGGATTGCACACGCTCTATATTTCGCCGCTGAAGGCGCTCGCCGCCGACATCCGCCGCAACCTCACCCGGCCGGTGGAAGAGGCCGGCCTGCCGATCCGAATCGAGGATCGCACCGGCGACACCTCCTACAGCCGCCGCCGCCGCCAGCGCGCCGACCCGCCGCACATTCTCATCACCACCCCGGAAAGCCTGGCGCTGCTGCTGTCCTACCCCGACGCCGGCCGCACCTTCGCCGGCCTTTCGCGGGTCATTGTCGATGAAATTCATGCCCTTGCGGAATCCAAGCGGGGCGACCAGCTGATGCTCTCGCTGGCCCGGCTGTCCCGGCTCTGCCCCGGTCTGCGCCGGGTCGGCCTCTCCGCCACCGTCGAGGATCCGGCCGCCATCGCCCGCTTCCTGTCCCGCGCCCCCGACCCCTGCGCCCTGCTGACCGCCGACCCGGGGCCCGATCCCGATATCGCCATGCTGCAGACCC
Organism: Pseudomonadota bacterium; assembly: GCA_021813645.1. Taxonomy (GTDB): domain Bacteria; phylum Pseudomonadota; class Alphaproteobacteria; order Rhodobacterales; family Rhodobacteraceae; genus Solirhodobacter. Next base: position 1,111 of record JAKAJW010000298.1, read on the forward strand.
GGGCCGCGCCGCCCTGGGCCGGCGGCGGCGGGCGCTATGCCATCCGCGAGGTTCTGGACCAGGTAAAGGCCCATAGAACCACGCTTATCTTCCACAACACCCGAGCCCAGGCCGAACTCTTCTTTCGCGAGCTCTGGCTTGCCAACGAGGAAAACCTGCCGATCGGCATCCACCACGGCTCGCTCGCCCGCGCCCAGCGCGAGAAGGTCGAGGCGGCGATGGTCGAGGGCCGGCTCCGCGCCGTGGTCTGCACCGGCAGCCTCGACCTCGGCATCGACTGGGGCGATGTCGATCTCGTCATCCAGGTCGGCGCGCCCAAGAATATCAAACGCTTGGTCCAGCGCATCGGCCGCGCCAACCACCGCTACAACGCGCCGTCGAAGGCGCTGCTGGTCCCCGCCAACCGGTTCGAGGTGGCGGAATGCCTGGCCGCCCTCGACGCCGTCCGCGCCCATGCGCTCGACGGCGAGCCGCGCGGCCCCGGCCCGCGCGACGTGCTCTGCCAGCATATCCTGGCCACCGCCGCCGCCGGCCCATTCTCGGCCGAGGCGCTTTATGCCGAAGTGACCTCGGCCGGCGGCTATGCCGCGCTGAGCCGCCCCGCCTTCGACGCCTGCCTCGACTTCGTCGCCACCGGAGGCTACGCGCTCAAGGCCTACGATCGCTACCAACGCCTTGTTCTGAAAGACGATCTCTGGCAGCTGCGCGACCCGCGCGCGGCCGCGCAGATCCGCCTGAACCTCGGCACGATCATCGACACCGAAACCCTCGCGGTCCGGCTGAAAGGTCGCGGCGGCACGCCGCTCGGCGAGGTGGAGGAGAGTTTCGCCGCCACCCTCACCCCCGGCGACACCTTCCTGATCGGCGGCGAAGTGGTGCGCTACGAATCCCTACGCGAGATGACCGTCGAGGTAACCCGCGCCCCCGGCCGGGCGCCAAAGGTCGCCGTCTTCTCGGGCACGAAATTCTCCACATCGACCCAGCTATCGCATCGGATCCTGGAGATTTTTCAACGACCTGCCTGGCCGGATCTGCCCGCCCACACGGCCGGCTGGCTGGCCTTGCAGCGGGCGGTCTCCCGCCTGCCGGCGCCCGACCGGCTGTTGTTGGAAAGCTTTCCGCACGAGGGGCGCGAACATCTCTGCCTCTACGGCTTCGCCGGCCGCGCCGCCCAGCAGACGCTCGGCCTGCTCGTGACCAAACGGATGGAGGAAGAGGGGCTACACCCCTTGGGCTTCGTCGCCACCGACTATGCCACGCTGATCTGGGGTCTCGACCCGGTGATGCAGGCCGCCCCACTGCTTGACGCCCAGGCCCTACGACAGGGGCTGGAGACCTGGCTGGCCGGCAATGCGGTGATGAAGCGGACCTTCCGCGCCGCGGCGATCATCGCCGGGCCGATCGACCGCAACACGCCCGGTCGCCGCAAGTCCGGGCGTCAGGCCACTTTCTCTTCCGATATCCTCTACGACACGCTGCGCAAATACGATCCGCGGCACCTGTTGCTCGACATCACCCGCGAAGAGGCGCTGCGCGGCCTGGTCGATTTCGGCCGGATCGAGGAAATGCTGGCCCGCATCGCCCGCCAGCCGGACGGGGGCATCGATCTGGTCCGCCTCGATCGGGTGACGCCCCTGGCCGCGCCGCTGTTTCTGGAGCCGGGCAAGATTCCGGTTCAGGGCGCCGGCCAGGAACGGCTGCTGGCAGAAGCGGCAGACCGCCTGCTGGCCACCGCCGGCCTCACCTAACCCCTTGCCAAACAAGTCGATCCGCGTCACGAACGAAGCATGAACGCCTATCCGTTCTCTCTCGCCGGCGCCACATTGGCGCTGCTGCCCTCCGGCGCGCTCCACTGGCCGACCGAAGGGTTGTTGGTCGTCTCCGACATGCATCTTGGCAAGTCCGAGCGGATCGCCCGCCGCAGCGGCACCCTGCTGCCGCCCTATGAGACGCGCGACACCCTGGCCCGGCTGGACGCCGACATCCAGGCGACGGCGGCCCGCACCGTGCTTTGCCTCGGCGATAGCTTCGACGACGCCGCGGCTGCCGACGCCCTCGCAGAAGAGGACCTCGCCTGGCTGACCCGGCTGATGGCCGGACGCCGCTGGCTTTGGATCGAAGGCAACCATGACCCCGGCCCTCTCGCCCTCGGGGGCTCCCATCTGGCCCAGTTCCGCCTCGGCCCACTGGTCTTTCGTCACATCGCCGAGCCGGCAGAACGGGGCGAGGTCTCCGGCCATTACCACCCGAAGGCGACGCTCGCGCTGCGAGGCGCCGCCGTCACCCGCCGCTGCCTTCTGCTCGACCAGGCGCGCGCGATCCTGCCTGCCTACGGCAGCTATACCGGCGGGTTGCCCTGCACCGACACGGTATTCGCCGGCCTCATGGCGGCGGACGCGTGGGCGGTCCTGTTGGGCACGCCGCCTTGCGCCGTGTCCTTGCTTTCGATGACCTCCAGGCCGAGCGCGAGCACCTCGTCGCGATAGCTGCGGCTCACCGGCAGCTTGCGTCCGTCATCCAGCCGCAGGAACATCTTGCCCGGTTCGCGCTCCACCCGGACCACCGCCCTTCGCGCCACCCAATGCGAACGGTGGATCCGCAGCCCCTCCACATCGCCGAGTTCGTCCAAGGCATCGGCGAAGCGCATCAAGAGCGTGCCCGTCCCGCCGGTGGTGCTGACCGCTACATAATGGTCGCGCACCGAGAGCGATTGGATCTCGCCCTGCAGCTCCGGCTCGAGGCGGGACAGCAGCCGTGGCGGGACCGGCGCCGGCCCCCGTTCCGGCACCGCCGCCGGGGCGGCCACGGCGGCGGCCGGGGCCGAATGCGTTATGATCCAAAGCGCCGACTCGATGATCGACGCCAAGAAGATCTACAACCACAGGGTGGACAGCG